>JAHDXX010000302.1 GCA_023384025.1 Sphingomonadaceae bacterium | reverse complement strand
CGTCACCCCGGGCTTGACCCGGGGTCCCGCTTGTTCGGAGGTCGCGCCATGCCGCGAAGAAAGCGGGACCCCGGGTCAAGCCCGGGGTGACGATGATTATATGGTGGTCTGACTAACGCGAACTCACCCCGTCAGCCGGGTACGGAACCAGTCGGCCAGCTCGTCCTCGCTCAGTTCGCCGGCGGCAAGCGCTACGAAGGCGACCACAACCTCGGCATCGCTCGCGTCGAGGGCATAACCGTTGAGCATGAGGAACGTTTCGCTGACCACCGCCGCCGTACGCTTGTTGCCGTCGACGAAAGGATGGTTTCGGGCAATGCCGAAGGCATAGGACGCGGCGAGGGCTGCAATATCCGGCTCGCCATATTCAGCGAGGTTGCGCGGGCGCGCCATGGCGCTGTCCAGCATCCCGGCATCGCGCACACCCTCGCCCCCGCCATGTTCGGCAAGCTGTTCGGCATGCGCCGCCATGGCCACCTCGGTGGCAACCCAGACAAAGCGGGAAGCCATCGCCTTACTTGGCGAGTTCGCGCAACGCGTGCTTGCGCCGCGCCATCACTTCCCGCGCCGCTGCCATCTGCGCCTCGAAGTCCGGTTCTTCCGCCGAAAGCTCGATCCCGCGCGGCGTGGTGACGACTGACAAGGTGCCGCCAACCTCGACATCGAGATGGGCGAGCACTTCCTTCGGCAGGACAATCCCGGCGGAATTGCCGATCTTCGTGATCTTGAGCGGCTTGTTCATACAGTTGTTATAACGACCTTCGCAACAATTCACAAGGACGCGTTACAAATCGCCCGGCAGGGTCGGCTCGCTCAGCAGGCGGATCATACGGGCCCAGCGTTCTGGCTGTCCCGGCCCGGCCTTCTCGACGCTCGCCTGCACCATGTCGCGGCCCAGCCCATAGTTGATGATATAGCTGCGATAGGTATCGGTGAAGCGCAGCGACTGCGCTGCGCGCTCGGGCGAGACGAGCTGGTATTGCTGGAGCAATGCCTTGGCCTGCTCTGCATCGATTTCACCGGCAAGGTACTGCGCGGAAATGGTGTAGCGCGCCGGGCCGAGCGCGCGAGTGGCAGCATTGAGCTTGCGGTAGGTGGCAAGGTCGGCCCCTTCCAGCCCGGCCAGCGGGGCGAGCACGCGGGTTTCGAATGCGAGCTGCTCGTCGCCCGGAAAGGCGAGGTCGATGCCGTAGTTGGCCGAACCTTCCGCGATCAGCGATTGCGGCGAATAGAGCGGGTAGACCGCAAATTCGATCCAGCCGCGCCCGTTGACCAGGTCACGCTCCAGCAGCGCGTTGAACACATGGTGGCCGGGGTAGCCCTCATGGCACCCGAGATCGACCGCACGATTCAGCCGGGTCGGCAGGTCGGTGTTGATCTCGATCCGCGAATGGTACTGGCCTTTGTAATAATTGTACCCGCTCCACGGCTTGTCGGTGACATAGCCGAGGTCGAAACTCTCGCCCGCCGGAAGGGTCAGATGCTCCAGCGTGCGGCGCTTGCACTCGGCAATCGCGGCATCGAACACCGCGGGCAGGCGGTCGGCGGGAATGTCGAACTGGCGGTTGAACGCATCGAGCCGCTGCCACAGCGGGCCATCGGCGGGTTCGCCCGGGACCAGTTCTTCGATCTGAGCCAGCACCGGGTCGAACGTCTCCAGCGGCGGCGTTTCCGGGGTCACGCCGAACAGCCCTTGCGCTTCCTCGACGAAGCCGAGCTTTTCGCCGCGCATCATCTTCAGCCGGGTGCGCGCAGCGGTCAGCTGGGCAGCGAGGAACCGCGCGCGGCGCTCGTCCATGCTCGTGTCGTCGACCCCGTCATCGGCGAACTGTTCGGCCCGCACACGCAGCGCGACCGCGCGCGCCTCGAGCATCGGCAGGCTCTGCTCCGGCGCTTCGGCCCTGGCCTGTTCCTGCACCGCAGGCGCGCCGTAGTAAGCGTCGATATAGCCGGCTTCCTTCTCGCCGATGGTCAGCTGGAGGAGAACGTAATCCTTGGCGATGGCATCGAGGCTGTCGGTCTTCGAGGCTGTTGTGGCACAAGCCGAAAGCGCCAGCGCGCCCAGCGCAGCGAATACGCGCATCAGGCTGCCATGCGTGAAGGCGGCGGGACCGGGCGGCCTTGCTCGCGGGCGGCCTCGATCCAGCAGGCAATAGCATCGTAGGCATTCTCCAATGCCTCTGCCGGGGTTTCCCCATCTGCCATGCAACCGGGCAGGTCCGGAACGCGCGCAACAAAGCCGCCTCCGTCCTGATCGGACAGCGGGCCGATATTGACATGATAAGCGCGAACTTGATCGGTCATAGGGCACTCACTTCGTCGATCAGCGCGATCAACGCCCGGATATATACCGGTTTGATCGGTCGTTTGAAAGGCACGGTCAGGATTTTCGGGCTGGCCTGACTCCCTGCACCTCAATCCCGTTCGTGCTGAGCTTGTCGAAGCACTGCACTTTTTTTGACGGTATCGCATGGTCGCAACAAGAAAAGCGGTCCTTCGACAAGCTCAGGACGAAC
>JAHDXX010000301.1 GCA_023384025.1 Sphingomonadaceae bacterium | reverse complement strand
CCCCGCAAGGGCCGGCCTCCACCGGACGCGGGACAACGAAAAGCGCCGGCTTCGCCGCCGGCCCACATGGAGACGAGAGAACATGGCCCGTATAGCTGGCGTCAACATCCCGACCAACAAGCGCGTCGTCATCGCGCTGCAGTACATCCACGGCATCGGCGCGAAGTTCGCCGCCGAGATCGTCGAGAAGGTCGGCATTCCGCTGGACCGCCGCGTCAACCAGCTGACCGACGCCGAAGTGCTCCAGATCCGCGAGGCCATCGACCGCGACTACCAGGTCGAGGGCGACCTGCGCCGCGAAGTCTCGATGAACATCAAGCGCCTGATGGACCTCGGCTGCTACCGCGGCCTGCGCCATCGCCGGTCGCTGCCGGTGCGCGGCCAGCGCACCCATACCAACGCCCGCACCCGCAAGGGCCCGGCCAAGCCGATCGCCGGCAAGAAGAAGTAAGCGAACAGCTTTTCCCTTCTTCCGTAGATACAAGGATTACGAGACATGGCACGCGAACCAGGCCGCATTCGGCGCCGCGACAAGAAGAACATCTCGAGCGGTGTTGCCCACGTCAACGCCAGCTTCAACAACACCATGATCACCATCACTGACGCCCAGGGCAACGCGATTTCGTGGTCCAGCGCCGGGATGATGGGCTTCAAGGGCAGCCGCAAGTCGACCCCCTATGCCGCTCAGGTGGCTGCGGACGATGCCGGCAAGAAGGCCGCCGAACACGGCGTGCGCACTCTGGAAGTCGAGATCAAGGGCCCGGGTTCGGGTCGCGAAAGCGCGCTGCGCGCACTGCAGGCGGTGGGTTTCACCATCACCTCGATCCGCGACGTGACCCCGATCCCGCACAACGGTGTGCGGCCGTCCAAGCGGCGCCGCGTCTGATCCGTACCTGCCCGGCGGGGTAGCTCCCCGCCGACCATTTCACGGACCGGACGCGCCAGGCCAGCGCCCCGGTCCGCCCGCATTATGAACCCCAGGGGATATCCATGTCCGTCAACACCAAGAACTGGCAGGAACTCAAGAAGCCCAACAGCCTCGAAATCAAGGACGCCGGGGACCGGACCCGCAAGGCGACCTTCGTGGCAGAACCTCTCGAGCGCGGCTTCGGCCTGACGCTCGGCAACGCGCTGCGTCGCGTGCTCCTCTCCTCGCTGCAGGGCGCGGCGATCACGTCGATCAAGATCGAGAACGTGCTGCACGAATTCTCGTCGCTCGCCGGCGTGCGTGAGGACGTGACCGACATCGTGCTCAACGTGAAGCAGATCGCGCTCAAGATGCAGGGTGAAGGCCCGAAGCGGCTCCAGCTCTCGGCCACCGGCCCGGGTGCCGTCACCGCCGGTGACATCGCCGTGACCGGCGACATCGAGGTGATGAACAAGGATCTGGTGATCTGCCACCTCGACGAAGGCGCGACGCTGAACATGGAACTGACTGCCGACACCGGCAGCGGCTACGTTCCGGCCGTGCAGAACCGCCCGGTCGATGCGCCGATCGGCCTGATCCCGGTCGACTCGCTCTACTCGCCGGTGCGCCAGGTGAGCTACAAGGTCGAGAAGGCCCGCGTTGGCCAGGAACTCGACTTCGACAAGCTCAGCCTGACCGTGGAAACCGACGGCACCGTGTCGCCGGATGACGCCGTGGCCTATGCCGCGCGCATCCTGCAGGACCAGTTGACGCTGTTCGTCCACTTCGACGACAGCATTCCGGCTGCCCCGGGCGTGATGATCGGTCACGCTGCCGAGCCGCAGGAATCGGACGCCAACCAGCTCAACCGCTACCTCCTCAAGAAGGTCGACGAGCTGGAACTGTCGGTTCGTTCGGCCAACTGCCTCAAGAACGACAACATCATCTACATCGGCGACCTGGTCCAGAAGACCGAGGCCGAGATGCTCCGCACGCCGAACTTCGGTCGCAAGTCGCTCAACGAGATCAAGGAAGTCCTGAGCTCGATGGGTCTGCGCCTCGGCATGGACATCCCCGGCTGGCCGCCGGAGAACATCGAGGAAATGGCCAAGAAGCTCGAACAGGAACTTCTCGGCTGATCAGGGTTCCGGCGGCGCACCCGAAGCGCCGCCAGCTACGGGCTACCTTGCACGGGCCCCTAACGAACGAAGGAAAGAAAAATGCGTCACAAGATGGGCGGCCGCAAGCTGCAGCGGAAGACCGGTCACCGCAATGCCATGTTCCGCAACATGGCTGCCGCGCTGATCAAGCACGAGCAGATCATCACCACTGTCGCCAAGGCGAAGGAACTGCGCCCCTACGTCGAAAAGCTGGTCACGCTGGCCAAGCGTGGCGGCCTGTCGAACCGTCGCCTCGCGCATGCCCGCCTGCTCGACGAGACCCAGCTGAAGAAGCTGTTCGACGTGCTGGCCCCGCGCTACGCCGACCGTGACGGCGGTTACACCCGCATCATCAAGGCCGGCGTCCGCGCCAGCGACGCGGCGTCGATGGCCGTGATCGAATTCGTCGACCGTGATGTCGACGCCAAGGGCCAGGACAGCGGCCCGGTGCAGACCGAGGAAGAGTTCGAAG
>JAHDXX010000020.1:18169-21945 GCA_023384025.1 Sphingomonadaceae bacterium | reverse complement strand
CCGCTGGTGAAGCGCTGGATGCACCTCGACACGTTGAGCGACGACAAGCCAGCGGCCTGATCCCGCACGACAAACCGGGACCCATGACGAAGGAAAGACGACCGTGACCATGCGCTATCGCTCCACCATCGCAATCGGGGGGGCGATAGCGCTCGCCGCCTGTTCCACCGGCGGAACCAGCGGAGAGGTCAAGTCGGCCTCGAGCGCGGCTCCCGCCAAGACAGAGGCACCCTACCCGTCAACCTACAAGCCCTATCCCGGTGCACCGACCGCGCTGGTCGGAGCAACTGTGTACGACGGCGCGGGCGGGAAGATCGAGCGCGGCGTCGTGCTGCTGCGCGATGGCAAGGTGGTTGCGGTGGGCGATGCTTCGCTCTCGACCGAAGGCTACACCCGCATTGACGGCACCGGCAAGTTCGTGACCCCCGGGGTGATCGACATCCACAGCCACCTCGGCGACTACCCTTCGCCGGGCGTTGATGCCCATTCCGACGGCAACGAGGCGACCGATCCGACCACGCCAGAGGTTTGGGCTGAGCATTCGGTCTGGCCGCAGGACCCCGGCTTCACCCGCGCGCTCGCCAACGGCGGGGTCACCAGCCTGCAGATTCTGCCCGGCTCCGCCAACCTTTCGGGTGGGCGTACGGTCACGCTGAAGAATGTGCCATCACGTACGGTGCAGGGGATGAAGTTCCCCGGCGCACCCCATGGGCTGAAAATGGCCTGTGGCGAGAATCCCAAGCGCGTCTATGGCGGCAAGGGCCGCATGCCGAGCACCCGGATGGGCAATTTCGCGGTCAACCGCCAGACCTGGGCAGATGCGAAGGACTACGATGGCAAGAAGCGCGATCTCGCCAAGGAAACCCTGAAGGGGGTGCTCGACGGCGAAATCCTCGTCCATAACCACTGCTACCGCGCCGACGAGATGGCGCTGGTGCTCGATATGGCGAAGGAATTCGGCTACAAGGTTACCGCTTTCCACCACGCGGTCGAAGGCTACAAGATCGGCGACCTGCTGCGCGAGAACGACGTCTGTTCCGCGATCTGGGCCGACTGGTACGGCTTCAAGATGGAAAGTTACGACGGCATCCCGGAAAACGGGGCGCTGCTCTATCAGGCGGGTGCCTGCGTGGTGATCCACTCTGACGACGACAACGGTATCCAGCGCCTCAACCAGGAAGCCGCCAAGGCGCAGGCAGCGGGCAAGCGCGCCGGGATCGCCATTCCTGACGCCGAAGTGGTTCGCTGGTTCACCCTGAACGCCGCCAAGGCCATGGGTATCGATCGGCAGACCGGCAGCCTTGAGCCGGGCAAGATGGCCGACGTGGTGCTGTGGAACGCCAACCCGCTGTCGGTCTATGCCCGCCCGGAAAAGGTCTGGGTCGATGGCGCCTTGCTGTTCGACGCCAATGACCCCAAGCGCAGGCCGGTAAGCGATTTCGAGCTCGGCCAGCCCGGCGAAGGAGACGTTAAATGATCCGCGCCGCGCTTTTCGCCGCGACTGCGGCAGCCGCACTCGCCACCCCTGCCGCCGCGCAGGATTTCGTCATGGTCAACGCGACTGTCGCGGCCGGCGACGGCAATGCACCGATCTCCGACGGGGTGGTCGTGGTTGACGACGGCAAGGTGGTCTACGCCGGGCCGCGCTCGGGCGCAGGCAGTTTCTCGACCGACACACTCTACGATCTCGGTGGCAAATGGGTCACCCCGGGCATGTTCATGGCCGTGACCGACCTTGGCCTGGCCGATGTCGAGGGGGTCAGTGATAGCAACGATACCCGTGCCGCCCGATCACGTTTCAGCGCTGCGCTCGATGCCTCGACCGCGGTCAACTATGCCTCGCAGCATGTCGCGGTAAGCCGCGCTGGCGGCGTCACCCGGGCTTCGATCGTGACCTCCCCCGGCGGCGCGATCTTCGCCGGGCAAGGCGCGGTGATCGATACCGGTGCCGACAAGGATGCCGTGGTCGCCACCCGCACGTTCCAGATGGTCACGCTGGGCGAAGCGGGCGCACGGATTGCCGGAGGCAGCCGGGTCGCGGCCTATGCCGAACTCGCCAATGCCATGCGCGAGGCAGGGGAATTTGCCGCCGGTCGCTGGCGCGGCGAGGGCAATCTGCTCACCCGCGCCGATGCCGAAGCGCTTTCGGCAGTCGTCACCGGAGCGCAGCCGCTTTACGTGCAGGTCGAGCGGGCGGCGGACATCCGTGCGGTGCTGGGCCTGCGCAAGCAGTACCCCAGGCTGCGGCTGGTGCTGGTCGGGGTCAGCGAAGGCTGGATTGTGGCGCGTGACATTGCGGAAGCCGGCGTGCCGGTGATTGCCGATCCGCTGGAGAACCTGCCGTCGAGCTTCGAACAGCTTGGCGCGACCCACAGCAATGTCGGGCGGATGGCGGCTGCCGGGGTCAAGGTGGCGCTGGGCGGGCTCAGCGGAGGGATCACCGGCCCGCGCACCGCCCCGCAGTTCGCAGGTAATCTGGTCGCATTGGGCCGGGTGCCCGGGGCCACCGGGCTGAGCTGGGGCCAGGCCTTTGCCAGCATCACCTCGGTTCCGGCAGACATTTCCGGCTACGGCGGTCGCTATGGTGTGCTGAAGGCCGGAGCCGTGGCGGACGTTGTCGTGTGGGATGGCGATCCGTTGGAGGTTTCGACCGCACCGGTGCAGGTGTTCATCGACGGCGTGGAGCAACCGCTCGACAGTCATCAGACCCGGTTGCGCGATCGCTATCGCGACCTCGACGAGAGCACCCTGCCCAAGGCCTACGACTGGTGATCACGGCCCGACCGGCTTGACAAGCCCTTGAATACCCGACAGTCGGGAAGGCCTTCGGGGGCGCACGCACGTGCGGGCCGGTCACCGGCTCGCGCATAGCCGGAGTTTATGCAGATGATGGTCCTGGCGGCGGCGCTGGCCCTTGCGGGTCATGCGGACGGACAGACCCCCTTCTCCCCTGTGCCTGTAATCGAGGCTGCCGCTGTGCTCGCTGTAGCCGAAGGCACTGTACCTGATGAGAGCGATCCGACGGCAAACACCGGGGGCACTGCTCCGGTCGAACACGTGTCGACACCTTCGGACCAGCCTCCGACAACGCATGCGGAAGCGCCGGACTTTGAAGGCCCGGTCATCGTGGTTGAAGGGCAGCAGGATGTGCCCGGTGACCCGCTTTCCCGGCTCAATGCCCAGACCTTCGAGGTCACCGAGAAAGTCGATGCGGCCGTGGTCGAGCCACTCGCCACCGGGTATCAGGAGGGTATTCCCCGCCCGGTTCGCAAAGGGCTTTTCAACTTCTTCTCCAACCTGCGCGAGCCTGTCGTGTTCCTCAACTTCCTGCTGCAGGGCAAGCCGGGCAAGGCTGCGGAAACACTCGGCCGGTTCGCGATCAATTCGACCATCGGGGTGGCCGGGCTGGTCGACGTTGCCAGGAAGGAACCGTTCAACCTGCCCCGTCGGCGCAATGGCTTTGCCAACACGCTGGCAGTTTACGGGGTGAAGGAAGGGGCTTTTTTGGTCGTGCCCCTGGTCGGTCCGACCACAGTGCGCGATCTGGTCGGCACGCTCGTCGACAACACGGTGGTTCCGACCATCGCGGGCAAGCCATTTACCGAGCCCTATGTGGCGCTGCCCGCCTTCACCGTTGTCTCGCTGGAGAGCAGGATCGAGATTGACGAAAAGCTGAAGCAGATCCGGGACAGCGACGAGCCTTATGCAACCTTGCGCGAAACCTATCTCTGCGAGCGCCGGGCTGAAATCGCGGCCCTGCGCAACCGGCCGGTCGA
>JAHDXX010000020.1:6712-18159 GCA_023384025.1 Sphingomonadaceae bacterium | reverse complement strand
GATCGCGCCGCTTCCTGAATCGGCGGGCGCGTCAGCGGAGCCCGGCGCAAACTGACCGGTTGCACCAACCCGCCGCTCGGCGCATTGTCGCGTCGTCTGGATCGGGGGATGAGTGATGGACAATGCGCTGGTCAATCTTGTTGCCGCCTGCCTGGCATTTGTCGGCACACACTTCGTCATGTCGCATCCGCTGCGGGCGGGGATGGTCGGCCTCCTCGGGGACAAAGGCTTCCAGGGGGCCTATTCGCTGGTCAGCCTCGCGACCTTTGCCTGGATGGCGCTGGCGTTCCGCGCAGCACCCGCGCACACCCCGCTGTGGACCGGGTTCGACGATGTCAGCTGGGGCATCGGATCGCTGGTGGCACTGGTCGCGATGGTCCTGTTCGCTGGTTCGCTCATGGTTCGCAACCCGGCGCTGCCGATGCCGGGCGCCGAAGCCGCAGCGCGGGCCGAGCCTGCCGGTGTGCTGAAAATCACGCGCCATCCGATGATGTGGGGCTTTGCCCTGTGGGGGGGTGAGCCATGTCGTCGCCGCCCCCACCGCGAGAACGCTGGTGCTGGCGTCCGCAATCATGTTCCTCGCGCTGGTCGGCAGCCACTTGCAGGACCGCAAGAAGGAAGCGCTGATGGGCGAGGCCTGGTCGGCATGGGAAAGCAAGACCAGCTACTGGCCTCGCTGGGGCCGCCTCCTCTCAGTGGGCGCCGGGCCCTGGGTCGTCGGCACGGCGCTCTGGCTCGGCCTGAGCTGGCTGCACCAGCCGCTGGCCGGGATCGCCGCAGGGGCCTGGCGCTGGTTCTGATGAGTTGATGATCTCTAAGTGACCCCTGCATCCAGCCGCCTGTTCCACGTCAGTGACGTTCACTTCGGGGTCGAAGACCGCGCCGCGCTGGCATGGTTCGCCGCTGCCGTTGCAAGCGAGCAGCCCGATGCTGTCGTTTGCACAGGCGATCTGACCCAGCGCGCCACCCATCGGCAATATGCCACTGCGGCTGAATGGTTTGCCGGTCTGGGCGTCCCCGTCATGCTGCAACCAGGCAATCACGACATGCCCTACTACAACATGTGGGAGCGGTTCCGGCGTCCCTATGCCCGCTATGGCACGCTGGAGACGGCAGTTGGCAGCGAACTGGACCTGGCCCACGCGCTGATCGTGCCGTTTGACACCAATGTCCGCGCCCAGTTGCGCTGGCCGTGGTCGGATGGCGTGGTTCGCCGGCGCAAGCTCGACGCGACCCTGGCGCGGCTGCACGCGCTGCGCGACGATCCGCGACCCAAGCTGGTCGCCTGCCACCACCCCCTGCTTCCCGCAGAGGACGCGCGCCGCAACCCGACCATTCGCGGCGACATGGCATTCGCCGCGCTGGCCGAAGCGGGTGCGAGCGCGGTCCTCTCAGGCCATGTGCACTTGCCGTTCGACCTGATGCGCGCGCGGGGCAACCGGCCGATGCGGATGATCGGTGCCGGTACGCTGTCGACCCGCCTGCGCGGGGCAGAGCCGTCCTACAATGTGGTGACGATCACCGCAGACGGCACGATAACCGTCGAGCGGCGCGATTTCGCCAGGCCCTGAACGCAAAAAGGGCGGCCACCCGGGCCGCCCTTCCTGATTGCGTTTCGGCAGTACGCCGGAAGCCTTAGCGCTTCGAGAACTGGAAGCTGCGGCGAGCCTTGGCCCGGCCGTACTTCTTGCGCTCGACCACGCGGCTGTCGCGGGTGAGGAACCCGGCCGCCTTGACGGTGCTGCGCAGCGCCGGCTCGTACTTCGACAGCGCCTGGGCGATGCCGTGCTTGACCGCACCGGCCTGGCCCGAGAGACCGCCGCCCTTGACGGTGGCGATGACGTCGTACTGGCCCGCACGATCGGTGATGCCGAACGGCTGGTTGATGATCAGGCGCAGCGTCGGACGGGCGAAGTACACGTCCTGGTCGCGGCCGTTGACCGTGATCTTGCCGGTGCCGGGCTTGACCCACACGCGAGCAACCGCATCCTTGCGGCGACCGGTGGCATAAGCACGGCCCTGCTTGTCGAGCTCCTGCTCGCGCAGGGGCGCGGTGTTGGTGGCGATCACAGCGGCGTCAGCCGCAGGCGCATCACCGGCGATGTCCTTGAGGTCCGCGAGATCGGACACGGTGTTGGTTTCGTCAGCCATTACGCGTTAGCCTTGTTCTTGCGGTTCATCGAGGCAACGTCGAGCACTTCGGGCTGCTGCCCGGCATGGGGGTGCTCGGTGCCGGCATAAAGGTGCAGCGCCTTCATCTGCGCCCGGCCGAGGGGCCCGCGCGGAATCATGCGCTCAACCGCCTTTTCCAGCACGCGTTCGGGGAAACGGCCTTCCAGCACCTTGGCCGGGGTCGTTTCCTTGATGCCGCCGGGGTGGCCGGTGTGCTTGTAATAGACCTTGTCGGTCAGCTTGCGGCCGGTGAACTTCACCTTGTCGACATTGAGCACGATCACGTGATCGCCGCAGTCGACGTGGGGGGTGAAGCTCGGCTTGTGCTTGCCGCGCAGGATGTTGGCGACGATCGCGGCGAGACGGCCGACGACGAGACCATCGGCATCAATCACGTGCCACTTCTTCTCGACCTCGGCCGGCTTGATCGACCGGGTGGTCTTGGTGAGCGCCTTCATGGCTTATGTTCCCTGATAGAGACTGGATGCGCGAATCTGCCTCATGGCAGGCCGCACGGTGGCGGCGCTTTGTCGCGCAGAGGCTCCGCAGTCAAGCTTTTCCGCGCCTTTCGGGAGAGGTAAAATAATACCGTCAGGTTTCCGGAGACAGGGAAAGCCGCTCCAGCCCCTCCCTCAAACTGTCACCCAGGCGGCTTGTCACCTGCCGCTCGAACCGCTCCATCAGACCGGTCGCCGGATCGCTGGAGGCAAGGGTGCGCACAGTAATCGACCCGTTCCGGCCATCGGGCAGGGGCACGGTGCGATGCTCCTCCCTGTCGAAAGCGCCGGGTGCAAGCATGTTGGCTGGCCATGCCGCCAGTGACTGCTCCCCAGCCTGCTGCAATTCGGCGAGGAACCTTTCGGCCATATCACTGCCGTCGCCAAACGCCGCCTCAAGCCGCTTGCGAACCTGCTCGACAGCTGTCGAAAGGGCCTCGTCCGCGCGCGACGAGGTAGCAGAAAGGATCTGGCCGGCCGCATCCAGCATCAGCGGGAACATGTCGTTCTCCAGCCGGTCGCGCTCCATTTGTGCAAGGAAAGCGAGCGCAGGGGGCGCATCAACCGTCACACCGGTCTGGTGCCCGTCAACAAGGTACCCGCGCCCCTGCACGGCAAACTTCAATGACCAGCGGCGCTCGACAGTCAGTCGCGCACCGCCCTGCAACTGCCGCTCGACCCTGCGCGCAAGGCGATAAGGGTGCGCGGCAGGGGCGAACTTGCCGACCGCATCCTGCGCAAGAAGGCGCGGAGAGACGAGACCCGCCAGTGGGGCTCCGGCCAGCAGGCCGAGCATTGTCCGCCGGGCGATCACGCCCCCGTCGGTCCGGCAACGGCCTGATCGAGCCACGCGCGGGTCGCCGCCGGAGTCGCATCGCAGCACCAGCCCATGATCGCGGGCACATCGTAGGGATGCAGCCGGGCCAGCCGGTCAGTCACGGTGCCCAGGATGTCTGCGCGGGTCTTGAACAGGACACCGCATTCGTCAGCCTTGCCCATCTCTCCTTGCCAGACAAACAACGAAGTCATCTCGCCGACAATATTGGCACAAGCCACCAGCCGCTCTTCCAGCAGGACTTTCGAGACTGCCTCGGCACTGGCACGATCAGGGAAAGGGCACCAGACCAGCGCGGTCATGCCCGGCGCCCGACCACATGCATGCCCCAGGCCGCCGCCATGACCAGCAGGGCGCCAACCCCCTGATGGGCGGTCGCGACCCATAGCGCGACCCCGGTCCAGACCGTGGCCACGCCGAGGATGATCTGGATACCGAAGGCCGAATGGATCGCAATCGAGGCGCGCCGGTCAATCGCTCGTGTCCGCCGCGCCAGCACCACCAGCGCCGCGACGGCAACCCAGGCCCACCAGCGATGGAGAAAGTGCAGCAGGAACGGATCATGGGTCAGCGCCCACCACAGGCCGCGCGAGGTATCGTATTCAGGCACGAAGCGGTCCTGCATCAGCGGCCAGGTGTCAGACACCAGACCCGCATTCAGGCCTGCCACCCACGCGCCCAGCAGCAGCTGGATGAACAGGATCGCTGCCACCAACGCTGACAGGGCGGTAAAGCGGGCAGGGCGGGACGAAGGATCGCGCGCCAGTTGCCGCAGGTCCAGCGCCGTCCAGACCAGCCCAGCCAGAGTGAACAGGGCCGTCAGCAAGTGGATCGAAAGCCAGAAATGGCTCACATCGGTCATTTCGGTGTTCAGGCCCGAGCGGACCATGAACCAGCCGAACACCCCCTGCAGTCCGCCCAAGGCGAGCAACGCCACCAGCCGCCAGTGATAACCAGCGGGAATCGCCTTGCGCACCCAGAACCACGCGAGCGGCAAGGCAAATGCCAGCCCGATCACCCGCCCCAGCAAGCGATGGAACCACTCCCAGAAGAAGATGAACTTGAATGCCGCCAGGTCCATCCCGGCCGGGCCGGATTCGTTGATGAATTCGCCGGTTTGGCGATAGAGCGCGAACTCTGCCTCCCATTGCGCTTCGGTGAGCGGCGGAATCGCCCCGGTGATCGGCTTCCACTGGGTGATCGAAAGACCGGATTCGGTCAGGCGGGTAATCCCCCCGACAATCACCATCACCACCACCAGAGCGGCCACGAACAGAAGCCAGCGCGACAGCGCCAGCGGTCTGCCGCCCCGTGATCGCGACGGCGCCGCTTCGCGCAGCAAAGTCATCGAGGAATTTGTCATGGCCCGCCTGTCTGGTGCCGTGCATCCGCCAGCGCAAGGGCGAATTTCGCAACACGGCTTGCGAAACGATACACTATTACATACATAGGCGCCATCGTGACGAAGGCCTACAACTCGATTCGCCAGCGGTTTGACCGGGTAGGCGTGGTGCTGTCGGGCCTGTGTGCAGCGCATTGCCTTGCGAGCATCGTGGTGCTGAGCGCCTTCGGGATCGGGGGCGAGTTCCTGCTTGCCCCGGCGATCCACAAGTGGGGCCTCGCGATTGCGCTTGTCGTGGCAGCGGTAGCCATCGGCTGGGGCGCACTGCAGCACCGCAAGGCCGGACCGTTCGTGATCGCGATGACGGGCCTCACCTTCATGGGCGGTGCGCTTGCCCTGCCGCACGGCATTCACGAATCGGTACTGACGATGATCGGGGTCGGTCTGGTCTCGCTCGGGCACGTGCTCAACCTGCGCTGTTCACACTGACAGCTTGCTTCCGGAGCCGCGCAGGCTATCTCGGCCAGCGACATGACCATTTCCCTGACCGTCAACGGCGAGCCACGCCGCACCACCGCCCCGACCATCGCCGCGCTCGCAGCCGAGCTGGAACTCGACCCGGCCAAGGTCGCAGTCGAGCGCAACGGCGAGATCGTCCCGCGTTCTACGCTGGCTGAGGCGGCGCTGGCAGATGGCGACGTGCTGGAAATCGTCCACTTCGTCGGCGGCGGAGACCACGACGACAGCTGGACTGTTGCCGGGCGCACCTTTCGCAGCCGCCTGATCGTCGGTACCGGCAAGTACAAGGATTTCGAGCAGAACGCGGCGGCAGTTGCCGCCTCGGGGGCGGAGATCGTCACCGTGGCCGTGCGGCGGGTCAACGTCAGCGATCCCAAGGCGCCGATGCTCACCGATTATATCGACCCGAAGACAATCACCTATCTGCCCAACACCGCCGGGTGCTTCACTGCCGAAGACGCGATCCGCACCCTGCGGCTGGCACGCGAGGCAGGCGGGTGGGACCTGGTCAAGTTGGAAGTGCTGGGCGAGGCGCGCACGCTCTATCCTAACATGGTCGAGACCATCCGCGCCTGCGAAGTGCTGGCCAAGGAAGGCTTCCTGCCGATGGTCTATTGCACCGACGATCCGATCGCGGCGAAGCAGCTCGAGGATGCGGGCGCGGTCGCAGTCATGCCGCTGGGCGCGCCGATCGGTTCGGGTCTCGGTATCCAGAACCGGGTGACGATCCGCCTGATCGTCGAAGGCGCGAGCGTGCCGGTGCTGGTCGATGCCGGGGTCGGCACGGCGAGCGATGCGGCAGTGGCGATGGAACTGGGCTGCGACGGGGTGCTGATGAACACCGCCATCGCCGAAGCGAAGGACCCGCTCCGCATGGCGCGGGCGATGAAGCTTGCGGTCGAGGCCGGGCGCGAGGCCTACCTCGCCGGGCGGATGGCTACGCGCAAGTACGCCGATCCCAGCAGTCCGCTGGCGGGCTTGATCTAGCCTTAGCCCGCCCCCACGCAGGAATAATGCGACATGGTTACTTCGCGTTAACCACAATGCGCGAAAACCGGCAGGCAACAGGGGAACTGCCGCCATGTCGACCAAGCACGCCGCTTCGATGACCATCTCGGAAATGCGCGAATTCGCGAGCTTTTCCGCCGCCGAGCAGCGCTATATCCGCCGCAGCCTCGATATCGGGCTGGGCCGGCAGGACGCGTTCAAGCTGTGGGCGCGCGACGCGAGCGAGAACGCGGCGATCCGCAGCCAGTATGTCGCCTACCAGGAACTCAAGGTGCTGCGTTCCAGTGTGCCGAGCGAGACCGGGTTCGAAAGCATCGAGAGCTTCATCGGCAAGCTGACCCGGGTAGCTGCGTTCGATCTGGCGCAGGAGCGGCTCGACAGCTTTTCTGCCTTCCGCTTCCTCTACGAACGCCTGCTTGGCGCTGAAGTGCGTCCGTGGCTGCCGAGCGCGTTCTGCGCCGCCGCCGCGCTGCCGCAGATCCGCCCGAGCCGCCGCAAGATGCTGCTCCAGAGCCTGAGCGAAGCCGCCGCCACCGCCCCCGGCTGGAGCGACCGGGCACCGAGCTTCTATCCTGAGTTTATCGAGAAAGAGGCGGCCTGAATCGATGACTGCACAGGTTGATGTGGAAGCATCGCTTGACCGTCAATTCGAGCCCCACTCGTGGGTCGGTCAGGTTCTCGACCATTTCGCCCGAGGCGAACAAGCACTCGGCAAGCTTTCGATCGCCATCGGCCTGCCCATATCGAACGGTTCGCTCGCTTCGCTCGCCGAAGTCCGGAAGCGACTCAATGCGTGCGGGGACAGAAAGGCCTTGATGCTCAACAAGCGTATCGAGCGGTGGTCGGCCAACCGACCCTTCAGGCACCTACTAGCCCACGCAACCATTACGATCCTGTACGATGTGCGAGGAGAGATGGTGATAGGAACCCGACATCTGCCGCGGGACTCGGGCGATGTCACACCTGATCGCATCTGGACCGCAGCAGAACAGAAGGAACTGCTGCGCCAGGCCAGCAACGACAGTCGATCAATTTCAGATCACGTGCAGGGCATTTTGGCTAGTCCCGCGTTGATCGCAAGACTCGCTGCAGGTTAACCCCGATACAACCCGTCCAGCCGCTCCTGATAGCGATCACGGATCTTGTGCCGCCGGATCTTCATGCTCGGCGTCATTTCCTCGTTCTCGATGGTGAAGGCCTCGTCGGCGAAGGCGAAGCTGCGGACCTTTTCGATCACGGACAGGTCCTGGTTGACCCGGTCGACCGCCGCTCGGACCGCGCTCTTGAACGCAGGCAGGCCCTGCAGCGCCTTCAGGTCGAATTTCTCGCCGTTGGTCTTGGCCCATTCCAGCGCCCATTCGGCATCGGGCACGATCAGGCCAACGATGTAGGGCCGCCGGTCGCCGGCGACCATCGCCTGCGCGATTTCCGGCTGCAGCGTCAGCATGCCCTCGATCTTCTGCGGCGCAACGTTGTCGCCCTTGTCGTTGACGATCATGTCCTTCTTGCGGTCGGTGATCTTGATGCGGCCCGTGGCATCGAGGTGGCCGATGTCGCCGGTGTGAAGCCAGCCGTCTTTCAGCGCGCGGGCGGTCTCTTCCGGGTTCTGCCAGTAGCCGTGCATGACCAGTTCGCCGCGCACGAGGATTTCGCCGTCCTCGGCGATCTTCACTTCCACCCCTTCCATTGGCGGGCCGACCGTATCCATCGCGATCCCGACACTCGGGCGGTTGCAGCTGATCACCGGGCCGCTTTCGGTCTGGCCGTAGCCTTGCAGCATGGTCAGGCCCATCGCCTCGAAGAACACGCCGACATCAGGGTTAAGCGGTGCACCGCCGCTGACCATGACCTTGATCCGCCCGCCGAACCGGGCGCGGATCTTGGGGCGAAGCGACTTTTCGAGGATGAAGTTCATCGGCTTGTCGCGCAGGCGGCGCTTGCCGACTGCCTCGCGTTCTCCGATGGAAAGCGCCCGGTCCATCAGGTAGTTGGCCACCCGGCCCTGTTTCTCGACCTGCTTCATGATCCGGGTGCGCAACACCTCGAACAGGCGCGGGACGACGACCATGATCGTCGGGCGGGTCTCCTCGATATTGCTGGCAAGCTTCTCCAGCCCTTCGGAATAATAGATCTGCGCGCCGACCCCGATCGGCAGGTACTGGCCGCCGGTGTGCTCGTAGGCGTGGCTGAGCGGCAGGAACGAGAGGAAGCGCTCTTCCTCGTCGATGCCGAAATCGTTGGCGAGAATCTCCGCCGCGCCCTTCACGTTGCACAGGATCATGCCATGGTGCTGCATCACGCCGCGCGGTGCCCCGCCGGTGCCGCTGGTGTAGATCAGGCAGGCGAGGTCCTGCCGCCCGATCCCTGCGATCCGCGCCTCCACCGCCTTGCGCGCGGCAGCCGCATCGCCCGCGACCATGTCCGCCCAACGGTGGATACCGAGGTCACCCGCCTGCATCTGGCGCAGGCCGTCAATCGCGATCACATGGCTGGCGGTGCCGGTGCGCATCACCGCCGGAAGCAGGGTCGCGGAAAGTTTCTCGGTCGAGACGATCACCGCCCGGGCGCCCGAGTTGTCGAGAATATGCGCGTGGTCGCGCTCGGTGTTGGTGATGTAGGTTGGCACGGTGACGCAGCCGGCGGCCATCACCGCCAGATCGGCGATGCACCACTCGGGCCGGTTCTCGCTCACCAGCATGACCCGGTCGCCTGCATTGAGCCCGATCCGGCGCAGGCTTTCCGCCAGCAGGCAGACCTGATCGGCTGCCTCGCGCCAGCTGATCGTTTGCCAGGCGCCATCGCGCTTGGCGCCGAGGAACGGTTTGTCGCCGCCCTGGTCCGCGCGCTTGAGGAACAGCTGGACGAGATTGGTGGCGGTATCGAGATCGGAAAGCTGCACTGCCTTTGGCTCCTGCGACCGTTCTTGTGCCGGTTCGGTGGTCGCAGGTTTACGCAGGGCTTGCCGCGCCGACAAGCCCTGGTGCAGGGGTGTCAGGGCAGATCAAGCTGCCCGTCGAGCCGGGGGTCGCGGGCGCTTTGCCAGGCGCCATTGCGCCACAGCACGGCACCGGCCTTGACCGGAGCCTCACGCGCGAAGGGCTGCGGCTGGCCCAGTGCGATAAATGCCGGGATCGCACCTTCCAGCCAGGTGCCCTGTTCCACCATGGTGCGCTCCCCGAACGACATCACGAACGGCAGGCCGAGCGCTGCCTCGGCATCGAGCCCGAAATCGATCACCCCGATGATCGAGCGCGCGGTCTGGACCGGAATGGTCGGCCCGCCCGCCGCACCGACAGCAAGCAGCGGGGTGCCATCGGGTGCCCATACCAGCATCGGCGCCATCGAGCTGCGCGGGCGCTTGCCCCCTTCGACCCGGTTGGCGACCGTGCGCCCGCCGATCACGGGCAAGCGGCTGAAATCGGTCAGCTCGTTGTTGAGGTAGAACCCGCCGCTCATCAGGCCGGAGCCGAAGGGACCTTCGATAGTCGAGGTATAGCTGACCATCGTATTGGTAGAGTCGACCGCTGCGAAGTGTGTCGTCCCATGCTCTTCCGGTTCATCCCCGTCGACCAGTGCGAGCGGTGCGCCCGCCGGCTGGCCCGGCTCGACCGAGGTGAGAGCCCGGGCCGGATCGATCAGCGCGCTGCGCTGCGCCAGGTAAGCCGGATCGAGCAGGCCTGCGACTGGCACCGAAACGAAGTCCGGATCAGCGAGATAGAGTTCGCGGTCGGCATAGGCGAGCCGCTGCGCCTCGAGAAACAGGTGCCACGTGGTCGGGCTGTTCGCGCCGTATCCGGCGAGATCGAACCGCTCGAGCAGCTTGAGCATCTGCAGCACCGCCACCCCGCCCGAAGTGGGCGGCCCCATTCCGCACACCCGGTGGCGGCGATAGGTCGTGCACACGGCCTCGCGCGGCTTGGCCTGGTAGGCGGCAATATCCTGCGCGGTCATGGCGCCGGGGCGCGGGGTCGCTTCGGCAACGGCCCCGGCCAGAGCCTGCGCCCGTGCGCCGCGATAGAACGCATCCGGGCCGGACTTCGCAATTGCTTCGAATGTCTGCGCCAGTTCCTCGTTCACCACCAGGTGCCCGACCGGAAGCGGTTGGCCATCGGCCGCGAAGAACAGCGCCTTGCCCTTTTCCGTCAATCCGGCGCGGTCGCCTGCCGAGGCCAGCGAGCCGTTGAGCCGCGGGTTGATGCGGAAACCATCGCGCGCGAGCCGGATGGCCGGATCGAAAAGCCGCGCCCAGGGCAGCTTGCCATGTTCGGCGTGGGCCCTGGCTGCGAGCGCAATGTTCCCCGGCACCCCGACACTGAGGCCGCTGCGGACCGATTCGGGGAAGGGCGGCAGGCTGCCATCGGGTTTGAGGAACCATTCGGGCGTCGCGCCGGAGGGCGCGGTTTCGCGCCCGTCGTAGGTGATGACAGTGCCGTCCGGCGTGCCCAGGACGAAGAAGCCGCCGCCGCCGATGCCCGAGCTCTGCGGTTCGACCACGGTCAGCGCCAGCATGGTGGCGATCGCGGCATCGGTGGCATTGCCACCCGCTTGCAACATTTCCAGCCCGGCCTCTTCCGCGCGCGGATCAGCCGCGCTGACCGCACCAGCAGGAGCAGTGGCGGCGGCGGCGACCGGCTGCGGATCGGCGGGAACGGTCGCGCACCCGGCGAGGGCAAGCGCGGCAACAAGCGAAGTGGCGAGAGTGCGGATCATGGCGGCAGGGCTATTCGCTTCCGACCGCTTCGGCAATGGTGCTGAAACCGTCACGCTGCATCAGCCGCTCCAGCCCCTTCACGATCGCGCGTGGCAGTGCGGGCCCTTCGAAGACCATCGCGCTGTAGAGCTGGACGAGGCTGGCCCCTGCCCGAATCCGCGCCCAGGCATCCTCTGCACTGGCAATCCCGCCCACGCCGACCAGCGGCATTGCCCCGCCGGTGGCCAGGCGGAAGTCGCGCACCCGCTGCAGTGCCAGCGCCCGCAAGGGGGCACCCGACAGCCCGCCCGTTTGCCCCGCATGGGGTGAAGCAAGGGCCGGGCGCGAAATCGTGGTGTTGGAGACAATCAGCGCGCCGAGCCG
>JAHDXX010000020.1:0-6702 GCA_023384025.1 Sphingomonadaceae bacterium | reverse complement strand
GCTTGTCGAGTGCGATGCGGGCGATGGCATCGATATCTGCCGTCTCCAGATCCGGAGCGACCTTGAGGAATACCGGCGGCCCCGCCTCACCCCGCGCCTCGAGCACGGCGTCGAGCAGGCCGGTAAGCGCGGCTTCATCCTGCAGCGCGCGCAGGCCGGGGGTGTTGGGGCTGGAAATATTGACCGCGAGATAGGTCGCGTGCGGCCCCATCGCCCGGGCCATCACGGCATAGTCGGCGACCCGGTCAGCCGAATCCTTGTTTGCGCCGATATTGATGCCGAGCACGCCGGGGCGCCCCCGCCGCCGATCCAGCCGGCGCAGCGCCGCTTCGCAGCCACCGTTGTTGAAGCCCATGCGGTTGATCACCGCGCGGTCTTCCACCAGCCGGAACAGGCGCGGCTTGGGATTGCCTTCCTGCGGCAGCGGCGTGATCGAGCCGACTTCGGCAAACCCGAAACCCAGCCCGAACAGGGCATCGGGCACTTCGGCATCCTTGTCGAACCCGGCGGCCATTCCCAGCGGGTTGGGAAAGGCAATTCCCGCGACCTCGGTCGCAAGCTTTCCGGCGGGCGGCGGGGTCCGGGCAGGGCTGAATTTCAGCGCTTCGACGGTCAGCCGGTGGGCCTTTTCCGAATCGAGCGCGAACAGGGCGGGGCGGAGCAGGGGAAACAGCATCGCGCGTGGCTATGGCAACCGTTGGACAGACTGTCGAGCGTGTCGCATCCTTACAAGAACGGCCCCATTCAAACAGCATTTGTCACGATTATGCCGCCGAAACTGTCGCTTACATACAATCGCGTTGCCGCGCCTTGGGGTAGCTAACCCTTGCGACCCGAAGGGCTCGAAGCAGCGATGCAGAGAGTTCCTCGACTTCAAGGGGCGGTCTGGAAACGGGCCGCCCTTTTTTTGCGCGCTGGCCACCGGGCGAACGATTGGGCACAAGACCTCCTTGCTCTTGTCCCTTACCCGGAGTTTTCTGCCGATGCGTCTTTCCGCCATCTTTGCCGCCAGCATGTTGGCCCTTGCGAGCAGCGCCCTGGCCGAACAGCCGGCGCAGGTTGCCGCAAGCCCAGCGGAGCAGGACGCGCCTGCCCCTGCGCTCAACACCCTGTTCGAGGAATATGACGCGGCGCAGCTGGCGCTTTCGCCCCAGGGCAAATCCTATCGCGGCGTGCGCGACGGCGATTACGGCAAATGGGATGACATGTCGGCTGCTGCTGACGAGCGGTCGCACCGGCTGCTGAAGGACACTGCCGAACGGATGCGGCAGGCGTACGATCCGGCCACTCTCTCCCCGGCCGATGCCCTGTCCTACCGGCTGTTCGACGCCCTGGCGCAGCGGCGGGCCCCGCTTCACCCCTATCGCGACTATGGCTACCTGTTCGACCAGATGAACGGCGCGCAAAGCCAGCTGCCGGCCTTCCTGATCAATATCCACCGGGTGTCGAACCCCGACGAAGCGCTGGCCTATGTCAGCCGGATCGAAGGGCTGGGCGCAGCGCTCGACACGCTCACCGACGAATCACGCGCGCGGGCCGAAAAGGGGGTGATGCCGCCCGGATGGGTCTATCCCTATGTCATCTCGGATATCCGCAACCTGCTCGACGCGGGCGACGGCAATGCGGTCCTGGTCGATATCGCCAGCAAACTCGAAAAGCTTGCCATCGACGATGCCCGGAAGACAGAAATCAATGGCGGTGCGAAGCATGCCTGGCACCAAAGCGTCGTGCCCGCTTACCAGCGCCTGCTTGCCGAAATGGAGCGCCAGCAGGCCATCGCGCCGGTCGAAGACGGCGTGTGGCGCTTTCCGGATGGGGACAAGTATTATGCCGCGCTGCTCGCCAGCTATACCACCACTGACCTGAGCGCCGACCAGATCCACGATCTCGGCCTGTCCGAGGTTGCCCGGATCCACGGCGAGATGCGCGCGATCATGGCGCAGGTCGGCTTCACCGGTACGCTGCAGGACTTCTTCGCCTTCACCCGCACCGATCCGCGCTTCTACCACACCAGCCGCGAAGACTATCTGGCCGATGCCGCGCGCTACATGGCGGCGATGGAAGCGAAGCTACCCGAATTCTTCGCAACGCTGCCGAAGGACCCGCTGGTGATCAAGCCGGTCGAGGCGTTCCGCGAGAAGAGCGCGGGCAAGGCATTCTACCAGAGCCCGGCGCCCGACGGTTCGCGCCCCGGCACCTACTACGTCAACCTCTACAACCTCGCCGACATGTCGAGGAACGAGCTTGAAGCGCTGGCCTATCACGAAGGGGTGCCGGGGCATCACCTGCAGCGCTCGATCCAGACCGGCCTCGGCGACATGCCGCCGTTCCGCCGCTTCGGCGGGGTCACTGCCTATTCGGAAGGCTGGGGCCTCTATTCGGAGGAGCTGGGCAAGGACATGGGGTTCTACACCGATCCCTATTCCGACTTCGGGCGACTGGGCATGGAGCTGTGGCGGGCCGGGCGGCTGGTGGTCGACACCGGGCTGCACCACAAGCGCTGGAGCCGCGAACAGGCAATCCAGTACCTTGCCGACAACACCCCCAATCCCGAAGGCGATATCCGCAAGGCAATCGAGCGCTACATCGTCTACCCGGGGCAGGCGACCGCCTATACCATCGGCAAGCTCAAGATCATGGAGCTGCGCGCCCTCGCCCGCGCCGAGCTGGGCGACCGGTTCGATATCCGCGCCTTTCACGAGGTCATTCTGGCGAACGGCCCGGTGCCGCTCGACGTCATGGAACAGAACGTGCGCGCCTGGATTGCCGGGCAGGGCCAGGAAGGGCCAGCGCATTCCGGGCACTCCCGCTAGCAGGCCATTGTCGGCCCTTGTGCAACGCAGCTGAATCTGGTCCATTCCGGCGTTATGTCGCCCGGATACAATGAAACGGTGCAGGCTTGCGCTAGACCTGCCTTCGCCAGTCCGGCACCCGGCGCCTTTTGGGCCCGATGTGCCGACTTGCGGGGGCGGTACGGTCGATGAGTCGCACCAGATCTGCCGTGCCGCCCCGTTTCCAGCTTGAATACCTCGAACCTCCGGCAGGGCTGGAAGGCCTGGCGCTTGCTGCGTTCCACTTTGCGTGGGACGAAGAGGCAATCGCAGACCGGCACCCAGGCGCCCTGCCGCAGTTGTCGATCTTCATGTGCGGCGAAGGCGAAGCGGATTTCGGCGAACGGCGCGATCCGGTCCGGCCCGGCGCGATCCTGATCAGCGGGCTGACCTGTGCCGCGCCTTACCGCATGCGCGGCCCCTGGCATGCAGTCGGCCTGTCACTCTCGCCGCTCGGCTGGGCTGCGCTGACGCGCCAGCCGGCCAGCGCCTTCATCGACCGGTTCGTGCCCGCGAACGAGCTGCTCGGGCCGGACATCGATGTGATCGCGCAGCTCATCACGAACGGCTACCGTGACGGCACGATCGACGGCAAGGGCGCCTGCACCATGCTCGCCGACTGGGTGCGGCCGCGCCTCCACCCGGTCCCGACCGCTCACGGGCTGCTGATCCGTCATACGCTCGACTGGATCATCAGCGGGCTCAACCCGGCACTTGAGAGGCTTTACGCCGACTCGGGCTATTCGCGGCGCCAGACCGAGCGACTGGTGGAACGCTATTTCGGCCTCGCCCCGGCTGCCCTGGCCCGCAAATACCGCGCGATCCGCTCCGCCGCCTTGCTGGCGCAACCGGACCTGTCCGACCGCGAGCAGGCCGAAATCGCCGAGGCTTTCTATGACCAGCCGCATATGGTGCGCGAAATCCGGCGCTATTGCGGCTACACCCCGACCCGTCTGGGCGGCGAGGCCGAGCCGCTGTTCCAGACCATGCTCGCGATGCGCAATTTCGGGCGTCTGGCGCGGGTTCGCAGCGTTCCGCCAGGGCCTGATGCGCGATGAACCGGCTTTCGGGTTCCTGTCAAATAACGCGCTCGCGCTTGTCACCGTCATCCGGTAACAGGTGCGCGATCGCACAATAACAGGTCGACATGGACAGCTTTTCGCAAAACCACGCCCTGCAGGAAGCGGAGGAATCGCTCACCCCGCAGGCGTTGCTGCGGCTTGACTATGTTCCGCCGGGTGCCGCGCTCGCGCCGTTTGTGACCACTTTCTATCACTTTCGCTGCGACGAGCGCGAGATTCGCGACGTGCAGCCGGCCGCTGTCGGGCATGTGCTGGTGTTCCTGTCGGGCGAGGGCGACATGGTGTTCGAAGGCGGGCGGCGCGACCGTTCGCACCGGGTCTCGCTGCTGACGCCAAGCAGCCGGGCCGCGCCGGTCGAGGTCGATGGCCCGTTCCACTGCATCGGGGCTGCTCTGTCGCCCCTGGGATGGGCAGCGCTGACCGGGCTGCACGCGGGCGAGTGGGCCGATCGCCTGATCCCGGCCGAACAAGTGCTCGGCGAAGCGGTAACTACGCTGGGCGAACGGATGCGGGCCGATTATCATGCCGGAACACGCGCCGGGGCGGAGCTGTGCCAGGAGCTCGGCCGCTTCATCCTGCCGCTGCTGCGCCCGGTCAACGCACGCCATACCGCGCTGATCCGCCGCATTGCCGAATGGTTGGGGACGTCGCTCGCACCGGAGCTGGACGATCTGGTCGACGGCAGCGGCTATTCCGCACGCCAGCTCCAGCGGCTGTGCGAACGCTACTACGGCCTGCCCCCGCTGCGGCTGGTGCGCAAGTACCGCGCCTTGCGGATCGTCGCCCTGCTCGGCCAGCCGGACCTGTCGGACGCCGATGTCGCGGCGCTGATCGACGAATTCTACGACCAGTCGCACATGATCCGCGAGATCCGCACTTTCGCCGGGCGCACCCCCGGCCGCCTGCTGGGTGATAGCAGCTCGATCCTCAACGCCCTGCTCGACGTGCGCAATTTCCGCGAGATTTCGCCGCAGGTCGCCGCCCTGCCGCCCCTTGCAAGGCGCGACAAGGACGACTAGCTGCAATTCGGAACGAATCAGTCCGAATTGGGTTTTCCGGTCATGCGCCTGTCCAATCTAGCCGACTACGCGGTCGTCACCATGGCCGCTGCCGCGCGCCATTGTGGCGGGGCGCGGACCAGTGCGGCAGAGCTGGCGGCCGAGACCGGCTTGCCCGCGCCGACGGTGCAGAAAGTGGTCAGCAAGCTCTCGGCGGCGGGCCTGCTGCGCTCCGTGCGCGGGGCGAAGGGCGGCTTGCAGCTCGCCCGCCCGGCAGCGGCGATCACGCTGGCTGACATTGTCGAAGCGGTCGAAGGGCCGATCGCGCTCACTGCCTGCGTCGAAGGCATCGACTGCGCGGTCGATCACAACTGCACTGTCAGGCCGCACTGGCCGGTGGTCAACCAGGCGCTGCGCGGCGCACTGGCGGGCATCCCGCTGACCCAGCTGGCGCAGACGAGAGAGATGGCATGAGCGAAGAACTGGATATTCAGGACCGCGAAGCCCGCGAAGCTGCGGCCAAGGTCGCCGACTACGAGCACGGCTGGTCGGCGGACATCGAAACCGAGTTCGCCGAAAAGGGCCTGACCGAAGACACCGTCCGGTTCATCTCGGCGAAGAAGGGCGAGCCGGATTGGATGCTCGACTGGCGGCTGAAGGCGTTCCGCCACTGGCAGACCATGGCCGAGCCGGACTGGGCCAAGCTCGGCTATCCCGCGATCGATTACCAGGACGCCTACTACTACGCCGCGCCGAAGAAGAAGCCGACGCTGGCCAGCCTCGATGAGCTCGATCCGGAGATCAAGGCGGTCTACGACAAGCTCGGCATTCCGGTGGCGGAGCAGGAAGTGCTCGCCGGGGTCGAGGGGGCGCGCAAGGTCGCGGTCGATGCGGTGTTCGACAGCGTCAGCGTCGCCACCACTTTCCGCGAGGAGCTGAAGCGCGCGGGCGTGATCTTCCTCTCGATCAGCGAAGCGGTGAAGGAATATCCCGAGCTGGTGAAGAAGTGGCTCGGCAAGGTCGTGCCGATGCACGACAACTTCTTTGCCACCCTGAACTGCGCGGTCTTTTCCGACGGCACCTTCGTCTACGTGCCCGAAGGGGTGCGCTGCCCGATGGAGCTCTCCACCTATTTCCGCATCAATGCGGAGAACACCGGCCAGTTCGAACGCACCCTGATCATCGCCGAAAAGGGCAGCTACGTCAGCTACCTCGAAGGCTGCACCGCGCCGATGCGCGACGAGAACCAGCTCCACGCCGCGGTGGTCGAGCTGGTCGCGCTGGAAGACGCCGAGATCAAGTATTCCACCGTCCAGAACTGGTATCCCGGCAATGCCGAGGGGCTGGGCGGAATCTACAACTTCGTCACCAAGCGCGGGCTGTGCCAGGGCGCGCGGAGCAAGATCAGCTGGACCCAGGTGGAGACCGGCAGTGCGGTGACGTGGAAGTACCCCAGCTGCGTCCTCAACGGCGAGGACAGCGTGGGCGAGTTCTACTCGGTCGCGGTCACCAACAATTTCCAGCAGGCCGATACCGGCACCAAGATGATCCACAACGGGCGTGGCAGCCGTTCAACCATCATCTCCAAGGGGATTTCGGCGGGCAAGTCGAACAACACCTATCGCGGGCTGGTCCGGGTCGGCCCCAATGCCGACAACGTCCGCAATTTCACCCAGTGCGACAGCCTGCTGCTGGGCGACACATGCGGCGCGCACACCGTGCCCTATATCGAGGTGAAGAACCCGACCGCGCAAATCGAGCACGAGGCGACCACCAGCAAGATCAGCGACG
>JAHDXX010000019.1 GCA_023384025.1 Sphingomonadaceae bacterium | reverse complement strand
CAACCGTGCCGAAATCAACGGCGCGCGCATGAGCCGCATCCGCAGCTTCGTGAAGAAGGTCGAACTGGCGCTGGCCGGTGGCGACAAGCAGGCAGCTGCCGAAGCCCTCAAGGCCGCCCAGCCCGAGCTCGCACGCGGTGTTGCCCGCGGCGTGCTGCACAAGAACACCGCTTCGCGCAAGATGTCGCGCCTGACCAAGCGGGTTGCGGCACTCTGATTCGCACGCACCGGGGTTTTCGCCCCGGCAAGCGAAGCTCCAGGGGTCGGTGCGAAAGCGCCGACCCTTTGCTTTGCGCGCCTGCTGCACAGCAGCATCCCGTGCTGCGCTGCAGCGAAATTGGCAAAACCCTAGGTTACCCCGCGATTCGCGTTGGTCGTTAGGGTAAAATTCAGCATTAACAACGTCTTGAATGCATTTCCGCCGATCGAGGCGAGTCAACCGATTTATTTCGGTTCGGTTACGGTTTTCACCCTTGCGACTCATGCCGCGACACCCCTAACACTTGGACCGCGCCGGGCAGGACAGCCGGTGCAATTACATCGAGGGACGTTGGGGGGCTGCTCCGGATCATGCGATTCCGGGGTCAGGGGAGGCTTGCCCGATTACCGCTGAATATCGACACCGGCTGGTTGGCCGGAGCAATGGGATCTGGGCGCGATAATGGTCGAAAACAAGGACGGGGCACGCGCAGCAAAGCGGCGGACGGAGAACGAGCAGATGGAAGATCTTGAAGCGGTAAACCTGGCTGCCGACTGGTCGGACATCAGCCAGGGCCTGCGCAAGGATCTGGGCCATCAGCTTCACAGCCAGTGGATCAAGCCGATCGTGCTCGGCGGGTTCGATCCGGCCACGGGTGCGCTCGACCTGTTCCTGCCGACCGAATTCTCCGCCAACTGGGTCAAGGACCGGTTTGCCGACCGGCTTTCGCTCGCGTGGAAGATCGCCCGCAGCGAAGTGCGCCAGGTGCGCATTTCGGTGCACCCCGGTCGCCGCAAGTTGCCCGAGATCAATCTGGGCGACAGCCGCCGCCCGGCCAATGACGGCAGCGACAGCTCGATGATCGCGATCTCGGCGGGCAGCTTTGGCGACAATGGCCTCAGCGCGCCGGTCGGGCTCGATCCCTCGCTCACTTTTGCCGCCTTCGTCACCGGCGAGGCCAACGTGCTCGCCTGCAATGCGGCGCAGCGCATGGCTGCCACCGAACAGCCGCAATTCAGCCCGCTCTACATCAAGGCCGCCACCGGGCAGGGCAAGACCCACCTGCTGCACGCGATCGGCCATGCCTATCTCGGCCAGCACCCGCGCGCGCGGATTTTCTACTGCAGCGCCGAACGGTTCATGATCGAATTCGTCCAGGCGCTGAAGGCCGGGCAGATGATCGAGTTCAAGGGCCGGCTGCGCAGCTTCGACCTGCTGCTGGTGGATGATATCCAGTTCATCATCGGCAAGGCTGCCGCGCAGGAAGAGCTGCTCTACACGATCGATGCCCTGCTTGCTGAAGGCAAGCGCCTGGTCTTCGCCGCCGACCGCGCGCCGCAGGCGCTGGACGGGGTCGAGCCGCGCCTGCTTAGCCGCCTGTCGATGGGCCTGGTGGCCGACATCCAGGCGGCCGATATCGAGCTGCGCCGCAAGATCCTCGAATCGAAGCTGACCCGCTTTGCTCCGCTGGAAGTGCCGGACGACGTGATCGAGTTCCTCGCCCGGACGATCACCCGCAACGTGCGCGAGCTGGTCGGCGGGCTCAACAAGCTGATCGCCTATGCCCAGCTGACCGGGCAGCAGGTCTCGCTCCAGCTGGCCGAGGAGCAACTAACCGACATCCTCAGCGCCAACCGCCGCCGGATCACCATCGACGAGATCCAGCGCACGGTGTGCCAGTTCTACCGTATCGACCGGGCCGAGATGAGCTCCAAGCGCCGCGCCCGCGCGGTGGTGCGCCCGCGGCAGGTGGCGATGTACCTGTCCAAGGTGCTGACGCCGCGCAGCTACCCCGAGATCGGGCGCAAGTTCGGCGGGCGCGACCACTCGACGGTGATCCACGCGGTTCGCCTGATCGAGGACCTGCGCCAACGCGATGCCGACATGGACGGCGACGTGCGCAGCCTGCTGCGCCAGCTGGAAAGCTGAGCCGGGCAGCGATTGCACCATGCCGGTTGCGGGCCTAGGGGCAGGGTTGATGGACCAGCCCGCCCTGCCCCCCTCCTTGCCTGCCGACTTCCCGCTCTCGCTCGCACAGGCAGCACTGCGCGGCGCGCGTGGCACCTGCCCGCGCTGCGGCGAGGCGCGGTTGTTCGCACGCTGGCTGCGCCCGGTGGCGCGGTGCAGGCACTGCGGGCAAGACTGGACGCTGCACGTCGCCGATGATTTCCCGCCTTATGTCTCGATCTTCGTCACCGGCCACCTCATGGCCCCGCTGCTGATCTGGCTGGTACTCGAACAAGCGTTCTCGACCCTGGCTGCCGCCGCAGTGATCGTGCCGTTTTCCATCGTGGTCATGCTCGGCGTGCTGCAACCGGCCAAGGGCGCCATCATCGCGCTGCAATGGTGGCACGGAATGGGCGGGTTCGTGCGCGAGCGCGCGCCGGAGACGCTCGCACCATGACGGTATTCCAATGACCCTCGGCCCGGACCGGCTCGAACGCTTTGCGCGGCAGATCATCGTGCCCGAAATCGGCGGCGCGGGGCAGGTCGCCCTGGCAGAGGCGCGGGTAACGCTGGTCGGCCTCGGCGGGATCGGCTCGCCGGTGCTGCAATACCTGGCCGGCGCGGGCGTCGGCCACTTGCGGCTGATCGAGCCCGGCCCGGTCGAGTTGACCAACCTCCAGCGCCAGACGATCTACACCACCCGTGACTTGGGCCATGCCAAGGCGGTCGCCGCGCGGCAGTGGCTGGCCAATTTCGATCATGCGCTGAAGGTCGAACTGGTCGACCGCCCGCTCAGCCGCGGCAACGCGGCCGAGCTGCTCGGCGGGTGCGACCTGGTGGTCGACGGGACCGACAATTTCGCCACCCGGCTCGCCGTGTCGGACACCTGCGTGGCGCTTGGCATTCCCTTGCTGTCGGCCGCCGTCGGCCGCTTCCAGGGCCAGGTCGCCGCCTTTGCCGGGCATCGGCCCGACCAGCCGTGCTACCGCTGCTTCGTCGGTGATGCCTTCGATGCCGATGACTGCGACACCTGCGCCGACGACGGCATGCTCGGCGCGATGGCGGGCTGGACCGGGACCTTCGCCGCAATGCAGGCGGTGCGGGTGCTGCTCGACGGCAAGGCCGCGCTGGGTGACCCGCAATGGGGCAAGCTGCACCTGATGGACGGGCTCAAGCCGAGGATGCGGACAATGGCAATTCCGAAGGACGCAGGCTGCAAAGGGTGTGGCTCAGCCGCCTAGCAATTCCTCCACCCACGCCGGGACCAGTTCCCCGGCCCGCCCTTGCCGGCTTTCGTGGAACCAGTGCGAGCCGTCGCTGCGCTCGAGGTTGAGTTCCAGTGTGTGCGCGCCGAGTTCGCGCGCATCGCGCACGAAACCGGCCGCCGGATAGACCGCGCCCGAGGTGCCGATGGAAACAAACAAGTCAGCCTCGCGGATCGCGCGGTAGATGCGGTCCATCTGATAGGGCATCTCGCCGAACCACACCACGTCAGGGCGCAACATCGGCGCCTGGCACACCGGGCACGGCGGGTAGTCGGCCATTGGCGCGTTCCACGGGCTGCGCATTTCGCACGAGCGGCACAGCGCGCTCTTGAGCTCGCCGTGCATGTGCAGCACACGCCTTGCGCCCGCGCGCTCGTGCAGGTCGTCGACGTTCTGGGTGACGATCAACAATTCGCCCCGCTTCCACTCTGCGTCGAGCCGCGCCAGCGCCTCGTGCGCAGGATTGGGCACCACCTTGCCCAAGGCCTCGCGCCGCATGTCGTAGAAGCCCAGCACAAGGGTCGGGTTGCGCGCGAACCCTTCGGGCGTGGCGACATCCTCGACCCGGTGCTGTTCCCACAGGCCACCGGCATCGCGGAAGGTGTCGATGCCGCTTTCCGCGCTGATTCCGGCGCCGGTCAGCACCACGATGTTCCGGACTGCATTCATGGCACTGAATGTTTACCGGTTTTGGTTAGTGCGCAAGCGTGATGACAGGACACACGGCAATCACCTACCGGTCCGAGATAGACGGTTTGCGCGCGATCGCGGTGATGGCGGTCCTGCTTTACCATGCGCACGTGCCTGGTTTCAGCGGTGGATTCATCGGGGTCGACATCTTCTTTGTCATCTCCGGTTACCTCATCACCGGCATCCTCGCGCGCGAGATCGGCGATGGCACGTTCACGCTGATGCGGTTTTACGAGCGGCGGGCCCGCCGCATCCTGCCCGCGCTGTTTGCCGTGTCTGCGGTGACGCTTGCCGCTGCCAGCTGGCTGTTCCTTCCAGGTGACTTCGAGCGCGTACCACCATCGATACTGGCTGCACTCGGCTTTGCATCGAACGTGTGGTTCTTCACGCAAACGGGATATTTCCAGGCCGATGCCCAAAGCACACCCATGCTGCACACCTGGTCGCTGGGGGTGGAGGAGCAGTTCTACATCGGCTTCCCCCTGCTGCTGCTGATACTGCATCGCTTCAGGTGGCAATGGCGCACACCGGCGATCGTGGTCATCGCGGCCATCAGCCTGGCATGGGCAATCGCCAAGCAAACCGATACCGACGGCTTCGCATTCTACATGCTGCCGACAAGGGCATGGGAATTGCTGGCCGGATCGCTGATCGCGCTCCTGCCCCTGTCGCGCCTGCCACATCCCCGGATCAGGGAAGCGCTGTGCTGGATCGCTCTGGCCGTGCTCGGATGGACTATAACGGCCTACGGCCATGACACGATCTTTCCGGGCCTGGCGGCCGTGCCGCCGGTACTGGCCACGGCGGTGCTGATCTGCCTCGCCGCGGGAACGCGGGTCGCGGCGCTGCTGTCGATGCGCGGGCCGGTGATGCTGGGGCTGATCAGTTACTCGCTCTATCTGTGGCATTGGCCGATCATCGTGTTCTGGCAATATGCGCAGGACGCGACTCTCGCCGGGTGGCAATCGGGTGCTGCGGTAGTGCTGTCGGTTGTGGCGGGATGGCTTGGCTGGCGCTTTGTCGAGCAGCCGTTCCGCAATCCGCGCACCTTCCCTGCGAGGCGTGTGTTCCGGTTCAGTGCGGTCGCAGCGGGCGTATTGGCAATAGTCGCAACAGCAATGTTCGCGAAAGGCCCCTGGCCCGAGAGGTTTGACGAACGCACGGTCCAGTTCGCCGCCGGGGCAAGCGACAGCAGCCCGGCGCGCGGGATGTGCATCAGCGATCAGGCAGACCGCCCGGATGACGATTGCGTGCTTGGGGCAGATCGCCCGCCCTCCGCGTTGCTGTGGGGCGACAGCCACGGGGTCGAACTGGCCTGGGTCATGGGTGAAGAGCTCGGCAAGCAGGGCCGCTCGATTGTCCAGCGTACGCGGGCAAGCTGCCCGCCGACATTGGGCTACAACGATGCACGTGATCCGGGGTGCCGGGAATTCAACGAAGCTGTCATGCAGCAGATTGAACGAAGCAAGGGGATCGAAACGGTCTATCTTGCCGGGTTCTGGGCCTCTGAGACTTACAGTAAGGCCAGAGTGGACAGGCTTATCGACGGCACAATCGCGCGTTTGCACAAGGCGGGCAAGCGGGTGGTCCTGATCGGCCCCGTCCCGCCCCAGCATTCGCCGGTACCGCGCCGGCTGGCGTTGCAGGGATCCGAAGCCGAAACCCTCGATCGCCGCGAATTCGCGCAGCACACGGACTGGTTCACGCGCCATTTTGCCCACTGGCGCAGCACCGGCGCGACTGTGCTGGAGCCTGACAAGCGGCTTTTCAGCGGCGACAAATCCATCATTGTCGCAGACGGCAAGCCGCTCTATTTCGATTCCCATCATCTCAGTCTGGCGGGTGCGCGTTACGTGCTGGCGGGCTCGGACTGGTTCAGCGGGAACGAAGACCATCACACACCGGATCGGAATAGTCGGCAGCAAAGGGCGCATGGGGCAAGCGCTGCAACGGGCAATCGCCCAAGCGGGGCATGAATTCGCAGGCGGGGTCGATGCCGGTGATGCCCCTGCCGAGGTTGCCCGAACCGCCGATGTGCTGGTCGACTTCTCCAGCCCCGATGCGCTGGCCGATACGCTCGCTGCTGCGCGTGCGGCGCAGGTTGCAGTGCTGGTCGGCACAACCGGGCTTACCGCCGCCCATCACGACCTGATTGCCGCCGCCGCAAGGGAAATCCCGGTACTCCAGACCGGCAACACCTCGCTCGGCGTCACCTTGCTGGCCCATCTCGTGCGCGAGGCCGCCCAGCGCCTCGGCGAGGACTGGGACATCGAAATCGTCGAGATGCACCACCGGATGAAGGTCGATGCCCCCAGCGGCACCGCCAAGCTGCTCGGCGAAGCGGCCGCGGAAGGGCGGAGAATCGACCTCGGCGCCAACACCGAAAGCGGGCGTGACGGCATGACCGGCGCACGCCAGCCGGGCGCGATCGGCTTTGCTGCCCTGCGCGGCGGAACCGTGGCGGGCGAGCACAGCGTGATCTTCGCCGGGGAACAGGAACGGATCATGCTCTCGCACAGCGCGGAAGACCGGATGATCTTCGCGCGCGGCGCAGTGCGCGGGGCAGCCTGGCTGATCGGGCGCGATCCGGGGCGCTATGATATGGGCGATGTGCTGGGGCTGGGATGACCAGAGACCAGATCTTCGAATTCTTCCGCCGTCTCGCGGAAGACAACCCTGCGCCCGAGACCGAACTGGAATACGGCAATGCCTACCAGCTGGTGGTGGCCGTCGCGCTCAGCGCACAGGCGACCGATGTCGGGGTGAACAAGGCGACGCGGGCGCTGTTTGCCAAGGTCACAACGCCCGCACAAATGATTGAACTGGGCGAAGAGGGTTTGCGCGAGCACATCAAGACCATCGGCCTGTTCAATTCCAAGGCGAAGAACGTGATCGCGCTGTCGCAGATCCTGGTCGACCGGTTCGGCGGCGAGGTGCCGTCAACCCGCGAGGAACTGGTCACGCTGCCCGGCGTGGGCCGCAAGACCGCGAACGTGGTGCTCAACTGCTGGTTCGGGCAGGAGACCTTCGCGGTCGACACCCACATCTTCCGCGTCGGCAACCGCACCGGCCTCGCCAAAGGGAAAACCCCCGACCATGTCGAAGCCAAGCTGGAAAAGCGCGTCCCCGCCCCGTTCCGCCTGGGCGCGCACCACTGGCTGATCCTCCACGGCCGCTACGTGTGCAAGGCACGCACGCCGGAGTGCTGGCGGTGCAAGGTGGTGGACCTGTGCAGCTACCGGAAGAAGGTGCTGGAAGCGCCTAGGGGGCGGTGAGCTGAAGCTAGTTGCGTCAATCTTCATTTTGGGCTCTGCAAGAAGACATTGGTCGAACAGCAATGCGCATTGGGAGATGGCTGTGAGTTGGGTGATATTTATCGATGAATCCGGGCAAGACCGTCGAAAATCTCCTTATGAAGTCCTAGCAGGGATCGCCATCGAAGATCGAAAGCTCTGGAAGTTGATCCGTGAACTATCGGACTTGCAGGAGAATATCTTTGGTATGCGCCTCTTTGAAGCCTATGGCGTTGAGGCCAAAGCCCAAAAGCTCCTGAAGTCGAAGGTTTTTCGCCACGCTGGACAGATGGATTCGATACTTCCCGCAGACCGAACCATCCTTGCAAGAGAACTCTTGGAGGACGGTGGTGCCGTGAGTCGAGAGCGTCTTTCAGCTTTAGCTCAGGCCAAGCTCGCCTACGTGTTGGAGGCCCTTGAACTTTCGCGAAGAGCCGGAGCTCAAGCTTTTGCTTCAATTGTGCCTCAAACAGCTCCGAGGCCTGAAGCAGGGATGCTTCGGAAAGACTACTCCTACCTCTTTGAAAGGTTTTACTACTTCCTCAACAGCCGCCCTGATGATCCCATGGGCTACCTGGTGTTCGACGAGCTTGACAAGAGTGCGAGCCATCTTCTATTGGAGCAGGTCTCAGAGTATTTTGTCACTACTCAGAAGGGTCGAACTCGTTCTCGGCTGATTATCCCTGAACCATTCTTCGTACATAGCGACCTGACAACAATGGTTCAGATCGCTGACCTGATTGCGTATGTCATTAGTTGGGGCGTGAGGTTGGCCGGAATGTCGGAGCCGCACCGCCCAGAACTGGATCGATTTTCCGAGAAAGTGATACGTTTGCGATTCACGCAACACACACCTGGCGGTTACACCAATTTCGGATTTAAGATAATCAATGATTTACGAGCCCGCGCAGAACAATAAAAAAGGCAATGCCGTCACCGACAAAGCCTCCGTGGATTGATATAGTGGTTCTGTCTGAAATTGTCCAGCAAAATGAACGGTCATCAATCCAGCTTCGCGCTCAAACATCATCCGCCGAAACCATCTCGGCCCGGTCGATCTCGCCCGTCATCACCGCCACCGTGGTCGCCACTGCCGCATCACCGCTGACATTGGTCGTGGTGCGCATCATGTCCATGATCCGGTCGACCCCGGCGACGAAAGCGATGGTTTCCAGCGGCACGCCGACCGCGCCGAACACCAGCGCCATCATGATCAGCCCCGCCCCCGGAATGCCTGCCGCGCCGACCGCGCCCAGTGTCGCGAGGATCGAGATCAGGAAATACTGCCCCAGCGTCAGGTCGACCCCGAAGATCTGCGCCCCGAACAGCGTGGCGAGGCCCAAATACATCGCCGTGCCGTTCATGTTCACGGTCGCGCCCAGCGAAATGACAAAGCTCGCGACCGAGTTCGAGATGCCGAGATTGCGCTCGGCGCAGCGCAGCGTCACCGGCAGCGTCGCGTTGGAGCTGGCGGTGGAATAGCTGACCGCCATCGCATCGAGGATGCCGCGGAAAAAGTCCTTCACCGGCAGCTTGGCGATGAACTTGATCATGCCGGAATACATCACCCCGATGATCAGCAGGCAGCCGAGGTAGTTGAACACCACCAGCCAGCTCAGCGCCTTCAGCGCCTCCAGCCCGAGCGTGCCCGCGACCCATGCCATCAGCGCGAACACGCCGAACGGGGTCAGCTCCATCACGATCATCGTCACCTTCTGCATGACGATGGAGCCCGAATCGAACACCTTCTGGACCGGCTCGCCATCCTTGCCGGCCATCAGGATGCCGATCCCCACCAAGAGCGAGAACACGATCAGCGGCAGCACCGCGACATCGGCCATGACCTGCACCGGACTTTCCGGAACGATCGAGAGGATCATGTCGACCGCGGTGGTCGGGTTCGGCTCGGGCGTCGGCACCGTGGGCGTGCCCAGTGTCTCGCGGGTCGGGAACAGCTGGAACGAGGTCGCCAGCGTGCCGAGCCCGAGCCCGAGCCAGACCGCGATCTGCCCGGTCACCACGAACAGCGCCAGCGCCCGCCCGCCGACTGCGCCGAGTTTCCGCAGGTCGCCGATCGCCGCGACTCCGGCAACCAGACTGAAGAAGATCAGCGGCACGACCAGCATCTTGATCGACTTGATGAAGAAGTCGCCGATCCACTTGATGCTCTCCGCCTCCGGCCCCCAGGCCCAGCCGGTGAGAACGCCAAGGATCAGCGCAGCGACAACGCGCTGCCACAGCGGAATGGCGAACCAGGTGCGAAGCATGCGGTTATCCCCTCAGTCGTTCGTCAGCGCCGCTGTTGCGATCCGCCGGTAAATACGGGCTAGCACGGCAAGGTCGGCCACCGCCACCGCTTCGTCGCGCTTGTGCATGGTTGCGTTGCAGAGGCCGAACTCGATCACCGGGCACAAGTCTTTCAGGAACCGTGCGTCAGAAGTTCCGCCCGTGGTCGAAGGCTCCGGCGAGACACCGGTCTCCGCCTCCACCGCCGCCGCGACCATCGCTGAAAATGCGCCCGGTGGCGTCAGGAAAGGTTCGCCCGAAATGATCGGCAGCGCGGTGCCGCCATGCTTCTGCGCGATCTGCCCGACCCGTTCCGACAGCGAGGCACCCGAGTGCCGGTCGTTGAAGCGGATCGAAATGCGTGCGCGGGCGCGGGCAGGAATGACGTTGGTGGCAGGGTTGCCGACTTCGATCTCGGTAATCTCGAGGTTCGAGGGCTGGAACCAGTCGGTCCCTTCGTCGAGCACGAGCGCGTCCAGTTCCGCCAGCATGGCAACCAGCTTGCTGACCGGATTGTCCGCCAGGTGCGGGTAGGCAACGTGGCCCTGCACGCCGTCAACCTCCAGCCAGACATTGACCGAGCCGCGCCGCCCGATCTTCATCATGTCGCCGAGCCGGTGGACCGAAGTCGGCTCGCCCACCAGGCACAGATCGGGGATCTCGCCCACTGCGCGCATATGGTCGATCAGCGCGCGGGTGCCGTGGACAGCGGGGCCTTCCTCGTCGCCGGTGATGATGAAGCTGAGCGTGCCCGCTTCCACCGGCACCTCCACCACCGCCGCGACCATTGCCGCAATCGCGCCCTTCATGTCGACCGCCCCGCGCCCGTAGAGCAAATCGCCCTTCACCTCCGGCGCGAACGGCGCGCTGGTCCAGCCCGTACCCGGCGGCACGACATCGAGGTGCCCGGCAAAGGCGAAATGCTTCGAGCCGGAAGGGCCCTTGCGGATGGCAAAGAGGTTTTCGACCGGGCCGTGCGACCCGTCGCCTGCCCCCGGATCGCTTGCTTCCCCGGCAAGGAACCGGTGCACTGCAAAGCCCAGCGGCACCAGCATCGCCTCCAGCACATCGAACACAAGGCCTGCGGCAGGCGTCACGCTGGGGGCGGCGATCAGGCGGTTGGCGAGCGCGGTCACATCGGTCATGTTGCGTCCCTGCCTAGCAGGAGAGGCCGCCCATGCCCAAGCTCGATCTTGATGCCATCCCCCAAACCAACGTGACCGGTTACCCCGCACCCTACGACCGTGAAGTGCAAGGCCGCTGGTACCGCCGCCTGGCGCCGCCCGCCGGCCTCACCCTGATGGGGGCGAGCCATGTCACGCTGAAACCCGGCGCCTGGTCGAGCCAGCGCCACTGGCACAGCGGGCAGGACGAGCTGCTGGTCATGCTGGAAGGCGAAGCGGTGCTGATCGAGGACAGTGGCGAGACACTGGTCCGGCCCGGTGATGTGCTCGTCTGGCCCGCGGGCGCGCGCAACGGCCATCACTTGCAGAACCGCTCCGCCACGCCCTGCGTCTTCGTCGCGATCAGCGCCGGTTCGCGCGAGGCCGACAGCGGCGAATATCCGGACATCGACATGGTGTTCGACGCGGCAGGCTATGCCCGCAAGGACGGGTCGCGCTACGAGACGAAACGGTTGCCCTAGCGCCGCTCCCTATCATCCGTTCGGGCTGAGCCTGTCGAAGCCCTGTTCTTCCTTCGGCAGTGCTGGTCGTGAGAAAGTGCGGCCCTTCGACAGGCTCAGGGCGAACGGGATTGGAAATTCTCGTGCGGCTTCAATTCCGCTCCGGCACCGGCAGCGGCCCCGGCGCAAAGGCCTCGTCGAGCAGGCGGGCAATCCGCAGGCCGGCTTGCAGCACCCGTTCGTTGGCGACCGGGATCGCGGCTTCGATATCTTCCTGGCTGAGCGCGGTTTCGCCCGGCAGATCGCCTGCACACGAGTCACGGTCAAACGCGGTGCGGTAGACGAAATCGCGCGCGATCTGCCAGCTCTCGCGGCCCCAGTCGTGCGGGCCGCCGGTGGCGATACGGGCGCGTTCCTCGTCGGAATAGCGCCGCACCAGCGGCGGCTGTGCCGACGAGATCGAACGCTCCGCCAGCGGCCCGTCCCAGATCCAGTGCAGGTTGAGGTCGGGGACGATGCCGTAGTCGGTCTCGCGGTCGTTGCCGCCGCGATCCTCGCGGTCGCCCGAATGGAGCGGCATGTGCACGTCGCCGACGAAGTGGACGAGGTTGGACAGCGCTTCCAGCCGGATATGGCCGGGCAGGCTCTCGTCCGCCAGCAGGCGCTGCGCGCGCTCGATCTGCGCGGTTACGCAGTTGCCGCCGGAGCAGTTGGCGCGCGGGTTGTAGGCCTCGCAAATCGGGGCGGTGCGGTAATGCCAGGCACCGGTATAGCCCCAGCGCCAGCCGTCGCGGCGGATGCAGTCCGGCCAGGTCGAGGCTTCGCGGATATCGCGCATCCGGCAATCGGGTGTGCCGAGACGGCTTTCGTACGCGAACAGCCGGTTCATCGCGGCGCGCGTTTCCGGGCGGACATTGGCCTCGGCAATCTCGGCAGTGGTGCGGTGGCCATAGCCGCCCCATGCGAGCGCCGGAGCGGGCACGCACAATGCCAGCGCAAGGACTGTTGCGACCAGCCGCTTCATGATCACGCCCGCCGCGCGACTTCGTATTGCTCGATGGTCCATTCCTCGTCCTCGGCGGCGTTGATCCATGCCTGCATCCACTCCTGCTCCCACATCGTTTCCATGTAGGCTTCGGCGAAACCGGGCACGCCGATTCCGTAGGTCACGAACCGGCTGACCACAGGCGCAAAGAACACGTCGGCCGCACCGAAAGTTCCGAACAGGAACGGACCGCCCTCGCCATAGCGGGCGCGGGCTTCGGCCCAGATCTGGAGCACGCGGACAATGTCCTGCTTGCATTCTTCGGACACGCGATGCCCTTCGATCCGGGCGCGCACGTTCATCGGCAGTTCGCTGCGCAGCGCGCGGAACGAGGAGTGCATTTCCGCCACCACCGCGCGGGCCATGCCGCGCGCCGCATCATCCTTGGGCCAGAACCGGTCGCGCCCGACCTTGTCGGCGAGGTATTCGAGGATCGCGAGGCTGTCCCACACCACCACTTCGCCGTCCCACAGGATCGGCACCTTGCCGCTGGGCATGATCTCGCCCGACTGGCGCTTGGCCACCTGCCAGTCATCGCCGCCGATGTTGACCGTCAGTTCCTCGAACAGGATGCCGGACTGCTTGGCCGCGAGCCATGCCCGCAGCGACCAGCTTGAATAGTTCTTGTTGCCGATGATCAGTTTCATGAACGGGCTCCACCTTGCCGTGTGCCGGCGCGGTAACGGTTCAGCCGCAGCGAGTCGAGGATGAACGGGCCTTTTGCGAGCCTGCGCCTTGGTCTATGGCGCGCGCATGACCCTGCGCCCGTTCCACCTCGCCTTCCCCGTCGACGATCTTGCCGCCGCCCGCGCGTTCTACGGCGGGGTGCTCGGCTGCCCGGAGGGGCGCTCGTCCGACGAGTGGATCGATTTCGACTTCTTCGGCCACCAGATCGTCGCCCACTTGGCGCCGGGAAAAGCGGGAGATCGCGCGAGCAACCACGTCGACGGCCACGGCGTGCCGGTGCCGCATTTCGGGCTGGTGCTGGGCATGGCGGAATGGGAAGCGATGGCCGAACGCCTGCGCGCTGCCGGCACCCGGTTCGAAATCGAACCGACCGTGCGTTTCCGCGGCGAGCCGGGCGAGCAGGCGACGATGTTCTTCCGCGACCCGGCCGGCAACGCGCTGGAAGTGAAGGCGATGGCGAACCCGGATAATCTGTTTGCGCGGTAGGCTGCTTGTGCGGAGGCTGGGCAATGCTCCCGACCGTAAAGTGGCCCCTTTGCAGCCGCCAAGTCTCTCCCCTTGCGGGAGAGATACGGAGACTTGGCAGCTTGCTGCCTAGCCGGAGTTGAGAGGGGGCTGGGCCGGAGCTTTGCTCCGGACCCCTCTCCCAACCCTCTCCCGCAAGGGGAGAGGGCTTTGTCTGCTACCCACCCTAGGTGCAATCATCCGCCGCCGCTTCGCTCGGGCCCGGAACCTGCCCGGCAGCTTCAGACGGTTCTTCGCCAGAAGCGGAAAATCTGAAAGCGACCCCTTTGCGGACGCTCATCACATTGCGCCTTGACCCCGAAAGCCGACGGGTACACCCTCTCACCAAGGAGAGGCGAGATGCATGTTCCACAGGGTTTTGCGGTCGTAACGCCGTATATTTTCGTCGATGGCGGGAATGAGTATGTCGAGTTCCTCGATGCCGCGTTCGGCGCGAAAGAAATTGGCAGAAGTTTGGCTCCCGACGGGCGCATCGCCAATTGCCAGCTAAGGTTTAATACCGCCACGATAATGGTGAGCGACGCGTCAGAACAGTTTCCCGCAAGTTCGGGCGCTTTTTACCTCTACGTTGAAAATGCCGACGCATCGATGGAAAGGGCACTGAACGCGGGAGCTGAAAAGATAATGGACACTGAGGATATGCCTTACGGCGACAGGCAAGGGGGCGTACGCGATCCTTCGGGAAACATCTGGTGGATTTCTGAACGATTGAGCGCTGAGCCGTATTTTCTAACGTGAGCCCATCCGTTCCGGTGGCTTAAACCCGTCTGTCAGCTTCCCACCCAATCCTGGACGGTCGTCAAGACTGGGCAGCCTCTCGAAAGCCGCCGCCCCCGTTCAAACCCCCGCGTCGGCCAGCACGGCGGCGCGCAACTCGTCAATCCCCATGCCCTTCTCGCTGCTGGTCACGTGGATATCGGGATAGGCAGCGACGTGGGTCTTCGCTTCGGCGGCCACCTTTGCAGCGGTCGCTTCCAGTTCGCTCGCCTTGATCTTGTCGGCCTTGGTCAGGACCACGCGATAGGTCACCGCCGCCTCGTCGAGCATTTTCATCATTGCGCGGTCGACGTCCTTGAGGCCATGGCGCGCGTCGACCAGCACCAGCGTGCGCGCGAGCACCGCGCGGCCGCGCAGGTAGGTCTTGACCAGCGATTTCCACTTGTCGACCACCTTGATCGGCGCCTTGGCAAAGCCGTAGCCGGGCATGTCGACCAACCGGAACAGGGTCGGATCGCCCACTTCGAAGAAGTTCAGCTCCTGCGTGCGGCCCGGGGTGACCGAAGCGCGCGCAATCGCCCGCCGCCCGGTCAGCGCGTTGAGCAGCGAGCTCTTGCCGACATTGGAGCGCCCGCAGAACGCGATCTCCGGCACGGTCGGGTCAGGCAGGAATTTCAGCTGCGGGGCCGAGAGGAGGAAATCCACCCGGCCCGAGAACAGCTTGCCCGCGCGGCGGACCAGTTCGGCGTGTTCGAGTTGTGCTTCACGTTCCACAAAATGTTCCGTTCGGGCTGAGCCTGTCGAAGCCCCGCCCTTCTTCTTGCGGGCCACCAAGGAAGCAGGACAGCCCTTCGACAAGCTCAGGGCGAACGGAGGTTGGTATCTGCGTCACGAACCCGCGCCTGCCGCCCGTTCCTTGTCGGCCTTGTCCTTCTCCGCCTGCGCCTTCAGCTGCGGATGGCGCGAGTAGAGATAGGTCTGCTGCGCCAGCGTCAGGACGTTGGAGGTGACCCAGTAGAGCAGCAGACCCGCCGCAAACGGAGCCATCACGAACATCAGGATCCACGGCATGATGCTGAAGATCTGCTGCTGGATCGGGTCCATCGCCGTCGGGTTCATCCTGAACGTCAGCCACATGGTGATGCCGAGCAGCACCGCGAGAATGCCGATGCCGAGGAAGCCCGGCGGGTCGAACGGAAGCACGCCGAACAGGTTGAGGATCTTGGCCGGATCAGGCGCGGAAAGGTCAGCGATGTAGAGGAACTTCTCGTGCCGCATCTCGATCGCCAGGATCAGCACCTTGTACAGCGCGAAGAAGATCGGGATCTGGATCAGCAAGGGAAGGCACCCGGCCAGCGGGTTGACGCCTTCCTTCTTGTACAGCGCCATGATTTCCTGCTGCTGCTTCTGCTTGTCGTCGGCGTAGCGTTCCTGGATCGCCTTCATCTTGGGCTGGACCGCCTTCATCGCCGCCATGCTGGCGAACTGCTTCTGCGCGATGGGGAACATCAGCCCGCGCACGATCAGCGTGAGCAGGATGATCGCCACGCCGAAGTTGCCGGCAAAGTCGTTGAGAATGCGCAGCAAAGCCAGCATCGGCTTCTCGAACCAGCGGAACCAGCCCCAGCTGATCGCGAGGCCGAATTGCGAGATGCCAGCATCCTGGTAGCTGTCGAGCAGCTGGCTTTCCTTGGCCCCGGCGTAGAGCCGGGTTGCGCGCGTGACCTTTTCGCCCGCGGCCACGGTAACCGGCTGGTAGATCACGTCGGCGCGGAACAGGCTGTTGCCGATCGAGCGGAATTCGCCGTTTGCCTGCACCTTGTCCTGCGGGACAAGCGCTGACATCCAGTAATGGTCGGTGAAGCCGATCCAGTCGAGATTGCCCTCGCCCGTGGCGCGGCCCGCTTCCTCGACGTCGTCGTAGTTGTAATCGTAGTTCACCGCGTCACCGAACGCGCCGATCGGGCCGGAGTGGTTGATCCACTGGCTCGGGTCGGCATTGGCGCTGTTGCGGTTGACCAGGGCGTAGGGCTGGACCACCGCTGCGCCCGTGCCGGTGTTGGCGACCGCCTGCTCCACGGTCAGCAGGTAGTTGGCATCGATGGTGAAGCGGATCGCCAGCTCCTGTCCACCCGCCGTGGTATGGGTCAGGGTGACCGGCTTGCCCGGCGCGAGCGGGCCGCCACTGGTCTGCCACACCGTCTTCGCGTCAGTCACCCGCTTGCCGTCCACCAGGAAACCGAACTCGGCGAAGTACTGGTCAGGCGTGCCTTCGGGTGCGAACAGGCGGACCGGGCCGGCGTCCTGCTTCGTGCTTTCGCGGTAGTCGGTCAGAGTGACATCGTCGATCCGCGCGCCGACCGGGTTGATCGACCCGGCAAGGCGCGGCGCGGAAATCTTGACCCGGCTGGCAGTCGCCAGCGAGCGGGCGAGGTCGACCGGGCGGGCCGACGGGGCGGCGGCCCCGATATCGGTCGCCCCCGCTGCCGGGGCCGAAGCCGTCGCCGCCGGGGTCGCACCGGCTTCTGCCACCGGCGTTTCGGGTTGCGGGTAGAAGTACTTCATGCCCGCATCCCAGCCGAGGATCAGCAGGCCGCACAGCACCACGGCGAGCAGGAGATTGCGCTGGTTTTCCAAGATTTCGATCCCGTTTCCGTAGTCGTTAGGTGTCTTATATAGGCACTACGGCACCGGATCAAAGCCGTGCCCGCCCCATGGGTGGCAGCGCATTATCCGTTTTGCCGCCATCCATCCACCCTTGATTGCCCCGTACTTGCCGAGCGCCTCGATCGCGTACTGCGAACACGACGGGGCATAGCGGCACGAAGGCGGGAGAATGCGTGAAGGGCCCCACTGCCAGGCGCGGGCGACGAGGATCAGGACCTGCTTCACCGCTTGCCCCCGCGCGGCGGATGGCGGCGGCGTGGCGGGTCGGCCTTGCCGCTGGCTATGCGGGCGAGCGCTTCGTCGAGCTCGGCGCGCAGCTTCGCGAAATCACGCTCGACCCCGCCCTCGCGCCCGATCAGCACGTGGTCGTGATCAGGCAGGCCCTGTTCGGGGAGCGCCGCGCGCAGCAGTTCGCGGAACCGGCGCTTCATCCGGTTGCGGACCACGGCGTTGCCGATCTTCTTGGTCACGGTAACCCCGAACCGGGTGCCGCGCCCGCCGTTGGGCTGGGCGAGCAGGACGAAGCCGGGCCGCGCCACCCTGAGGCCGCGGTTCGCCGCAAGGAAGTCCGCGCGCTTGCGCATGGTGGAAAGGCTGGCAGTCACGCGGGCACAGATAGCGATGCCCGGCCCAACAAAAAACCCCCGTGCCGGGGGCATTGGCACGAGGGTTTCCTTGTTAGCGTTCGTCACGCTTGTTCACGAGGCGGCTTCACCGAAGGTCAGGGGCAACAGGGGGGAACCCCGCCTCCGACCGCTTCGTGAATTGCAGACTAGGGCCAATCCGCTTTCGCGCAAATGAACAAGTGCCGCACCTTGTCGCACCGGGCGGGCGACATGGCGTCGACCCGTTCAGCCGGGGCGACGAGACGTGCGGCGCGGGTCCTTGTAGGTGAATGCACTGTCCGCGACCGACATGCCGTAACGGTGATTCTTCAGCCGCACGGTGGTGCGGTGATTCTGCGAATCGAGCGCAACCCAGTTGGCCAGTTCCAGACCGCCGGGCGCGCCTGCCTTCCTGATGAACACCAGGGTGATCACCCCGAATTCGGGCTTCTTCGGGTCTTTCACTTCGACCCCGATGACGTCGGGATTGCCGGTCGGGACCAGCTTGCCATAGCGCTTCACATCGCGGTTCGGATCGAGCAGCGCGCCGAGCGGCGAGTTCTGGATCGGCCAGCGCTGGACCTGGCGCACTTCGTAATCAACCAGCGTCATCGACTTGCCGTTCGAAACGAGCAGCAGCGGCACGCCCTTTTCGTATTCGAAGCGGATCTTGCCCGGGCGCTTCAGCGTCATCACCCCGGCAACGGTCTGTCCGCGCCGGTCGGTCTGGGTGAAGTCGGCCTTCATGGTCGAGATACCGCGCAGGGCGCCGACCACGCGATCGAGGTCGGTCTGCTGCTGCGCCACGGCCGGGGCCGATGCGCCCAGCACGAGCGCAGCAGGCGCGGAAACGGCAAGCGCGCCGGCAATAGCGGCGCGCAAGGGGGTGATGGAAAGGTTCTTCAAGATCGTCATGCTCCCTGCCTTAGTCATGGAGCATTGAACCGTCACTGAACTTCTGCGGTTCCCGCCGTTCAGGTGAGCACAGCCAAGAGGCCTTACTTGATCTTGGCTTCCTTGAACTCGACGTGCTTGCGCGCGACCGGGTCGTACTTGCGGAAGCTCATCTTCTCGGTGATGTTGCGCGGGTTCTTCTTGGTGACGTAGAAGAAGCCGGTGTCGGCGGTGGAGACCAGCCGGATCTTGACGGTTGCGGGCTTCGCCATGGCGTTATCCTGTAAATCCTGATGCGGCCGTGGCGGCCGGAAAAAACACATGAAATGCACAAGGGCGGCACACGCGGCCGCCCGGTCGGCGGGGCCATTGGGCGATTCACCGGCGAAAGTCAAGAATGCTCGCGGAAATCTGGCAACGAACCCCGTTCGTATCGAGCGGAGCGCACAGCGCGCAGTCGAGATGCGGCAGCGCAGGTGTCTCGACTGCGTTCGACACGAACGGAAGACAACGCAAGTTTTCGTCACCACTCCACTTTGCCGCGTCCGGCCTTGACCGCGCCGCGGGCCTTCTTCTCCTTGAGCCGCTGGACCTTGCCGACCCGGTTGAGGCGGCTCTTGGCGCGGGGGCGCGGAGGGGTCAGCGCCTCCTCGAGCATGGCGCTGAGCCGCGCGCGCGCCGCTTCGCGGTTCTGCTCCTGCGTGCGATATTCGCGCGCTGTGAGCACGATCTCGCCATCCTTGGTCAGCTTGCTGCCGGCAAGCTCGACCAGCCGGTGATAGGCCTCCGGCGTCAGCCCCAGGGCATAGACGCTAACCCGCAGCTGCACCGCGGTTGCCACCTTGTTGACGTTCTGCCCGCCCGGCCCGCCCGCGACGAAGAACTTCTCCTCCGTCTGCGCCAGCGCCCGCGCAATCACCTCTGCGCGGTACCCGCTCACATCGCGCCGAAGCCGAACGCGGCGAAATCGGCCGGGACAGGGCTGGCCGCCGCGACCGGAGTCTTACCGGCGCGCTGCACCACCAGCGATGCGGCATGGAGCATGGTCCGCTTGCAGCGCGGATCGGGCTTGCCGTAGACGGGATCGCCGACCAGCGCGAAGCCGAGGCCGGAGGCGGCGTGGACCCTGATCTGGTGGGTGCGGCCGGTCACCGGGCGGAATTCGACCAGCGACAGGCCGCCCGCGCGGCGCAGCACGGTCCAGTCGGTCACCGAAGGCTTGCCCTTGCGCGCCGGGATCATCCGCCAGCCTTTCTCCGCGCTGCTGATCTTGGACAGGGCAAGCTCGATCCGGCCTTCATCCAGCATGACCTCACCCGCGACCACCCCGAGGTAGGTCTTGGTCACCAGGCGTTCCTCGAACGCGCGCGAAAACCGCGCCAGTGCCTTGGGGTTGCGGGCAAGCAGGAGGCAGCCGGAGGTATCGGTATCGAGCCGGTGGACCGGCACCGGACTGCGCTGGAACCCGAACCGTAGCGCGGAGAGATGATCCTCCAGCGACGCACCGCCCTTGCGCGGGCGCTCGATCGGCAAGCCGCCGGGCTTGTCAATCACCAGCGCTTCGCCGTCTTCGTAGAGGATCTCGATCATGGGAGCAGTGTCGCATTCATGAGCCCACGCAGGGCATTGCCGATCAGGAAGCCGTCTTCGAGGTCGGCCAGGGTCAGTTCCGCCTCGCGCGCCTTGTCTGCCTCGACCAGCGAGCGGCGCAGCACGCCCGGCAACAGGCCGAGTGCGAGGGGTGGGGTCAGCAGCACGCCATCGCGCTCCACGAACACGCTGGTGAAGCTGCCCTCGGTCACCCGGCCTTGCGGATCGACCAGCAGCGCTTCCGCCGCGCCCGCCCCGTGCGCCAGGGCCGTGGCATCGGCATAGAAGCCGCGGTCGCTGGTCTTGTGGCGCAGGCGCCAGTCGCCCGGATCAACCGGCAAGGGCAAGGCGATGCACGGCGCGGGATCAGGCAGCGCGGCAGGCAGCGCGCTGGCTTCCAGGGCGGCGGCACCGCTGCGCGCCACCATCAGGCGCACCCGCGCGGGGGCTTCCAGCTCGAAGCACAGGGCCTGAATCTGGTTGCGCACCGCATGGCGATCGAACGCAAAACCGAGTTCCGCCGCGCTGGCTTTCAACCGTTCAAGATGCAGTTCGAGCAGCGCGATCCCGCTGTCGGGATCGAACCGCATCGTCTCGATCAGGTCGAACGCCGGGGCACGGACTTCGGGTGAAGAGGCGCGCGCAAATCCGCCCTTGACCAGGCATTCGCGCCATTCGGCCTCCACTTCGCTGTCCGCCACCACCGCCGAACCGACCCCGAGTACGGCACGGCCATGGCCGTTCTCGATCGGCGAAAGGCGCAGCGTGCGGATCGCGACGTTGAGCGCGGCATTGCCATCAGCGCCGATCCGCCCGATCGCGCCGCAATAGGGCCCGCGCGCATCGCGCTCGACTTCGGCGATCAGTTCCATCGCCCGGATCTTGGGCGCACCGGTGATCGAGCCGCACGGGAACACCGCGCGGATCAGGTCGAGCGTGCCGGTACCTTCGCGGAGCGTGGCGCGCACGGTCGAAACCATCTGGTGCACGGTGGGGTAGGTTTCGACCGCGAACGGCGTATCGACCCTGACGCTGCCCGCCTCAGCCACCCGCGACAGGTCATTGCGCAGCAGGTCGACGATCATCAGGTTTTCGGCCCGGTCCTTCTCCGACGCCGCCAGCTCCTCCGCCAGCGCGCGGTCCGCCGCCTCGTTTGCGCCGCGCGGACGGGTGCCCTTCATCGGCTTGGCCTTGAGTGCCTGACCGTGGCGCGCGACGAACAGTTCTGGCGAGAGGCTCAGGAGCCAGTCGCTCCCGTCGTAGATCACCCCACCATAGCCTGCCTGCGCCGCCGGACGCAGCGCGCGGTACAGCGCCAGTTCGTCGCCGCGATAGGAACCGGCCAGCGGAAAGGTCAGGTTGGCCTGATAGATATCGCCCGCACGGATCGCCTCCTGCAACCGCTCGAACGCCGCGCAGTAAGTGCCGAACGAGACCTGCGGATCGAGCGGGCCGAGCGAAGCCTCGCCGCTCGCGCGCTCCTCCAGCCATTGCGGCATGTCAGCCGCCGGGATCACCTGCTCCTTGTCAAACAGACCGAGCCATACCAGCGGCCCGGCTGCCCCGGTGCGCGCTTCGGCCAGCGGCGCCAGCTTCGGCTCCAGCGCAAGGCCGGCCTCGTAGGCGATGTAGCCTGCCAGAGTGCCGCCGCCATCGCGCTGCGCCGCCTCGGCAGCTGCCAGTGTCGCCGCGACCTCTTGCGGCAGGCGAGCGACAAACACCGCGCGCGGGTTTTCGTAGAAATGCGCATCGGCCGCCCCGGTGGAGCGGGCGTCGTCGAGCAGGACAAAGGGAGCACGGGCCGCCATCGCCCTCGCCTTAACCGCTTTGCCGCTCAAGTCGAGAGTTGACCGCCGCGCGCGCGCTGGCCATGCGTGCAGCGCAAGGGGTTTTGACAAAGGGACGCACTGACACGTGGGACAGATCTATCTCGGCCTCGCCGCCAATGGCGAGAAGCAGTATCTC
>JAHDXX010000300.1 GCA_023384025.1 Sphingomonadaceae bacterium | reverse complement strand
GTGATCGCGCCGGAAGGCTTCATGGAGGAAGCCACGTCTGAAAACGTGATGGCGGGCAGCGCCATGACCCGCCGGGCAGCCTACCAGTTCGGCACCGGGCTGAAGCCGGGACCGACCGGCTCGATGGGCAGCGGCATCGGCATGGCAGTGTCGGGCGGCACGCTGTCGCTGGTCGCGCCGAACGATACGGTGGCACGCACCGGCGAGACACGCACGGTCGACGGCGTGGACCTGGAATTCCAGATCGTCTCCGGCAGCGAAGCGCCTGCCGAGCTCAACGTTTACATCACACCCGCGCGCACGTTCCTCGCGGCGGAAATCGCCACCTGCACCATGCACAACATCCTGACCCCGCGCGGCGCCAAGGTGCGCGATACCCGCGCATGGGCCCATGACCTTGACGAAGCGGCAACGCAGTATGGCCCGCGCAGCGATATCGTGATCTCCAGCCATTGCTGGCCGATGTTCGGGCGCGAGGCAGGAACGGCCTGGCTTTCCGCCCAGCGCGACAACTATCGCTATCTCCACGACCAGACCGTGCGGCGGATGAACCGCGGCGAGACCATGGCGGAAATCGCCGAGGCGCTCAGCCTGCCGCCCGCGCTCGGCCAGGAATGGTCGGCCCATGGCTATTACGGCACCTACAGCCACAACGCGAAGGCGATCTACCAGTACTACCTCGGCTGGTATGACGCGGTGCCTGCCAATCTCCACCCCCATCCGCCGGCCGAACGGGCCATGCGCATGATCGAGGCGATGGGCGGAGCCGACCGGGTGCTGGCGCTGGCGCGCAACGCCATGGCGACCGGCGACTATCGCTGGTCGTCCGACCTGCTCCAGAACCTCGTGTTCGCCGCCCCTGACAATGCCGAGGCAAAGAGCCTGCTTGCGCAGAGCTATGAACAGCAGGGCTATCAGGCGGAAAGCGCGATCTGGCGCAACCAGTTCCTTGTCGCCGCCAACGACCTGCGCGGGGCGAGCCCGCGCCAGTCCGCTGCACAGAGCAATGACCTGATTGCCGCCATATCAACCGCAGAACTGCTCGATTCCGCAGCCACCCGGTTCGCGCCCGAGCGGTTTGGCGGTACGCCCCTTACCGTGGCGCTGGAACTTACCGACCGCAAGGAACAGGCCACGCTGGAAGCGAACGGGCTGGTCATGATCGGCCGGGTTGGTGCCCTGCCGGACAAGCCGCAGGTGACCGTGCGCGGCCCGCGCGCGCTGGTGCTGGCGCTGCTGTTCCTCAAGCAACCCGTCGCCGCGATGCAGGCCGCCGGATTGCAGGTCGAAGGCGATGCGGCGGCGCTCCAGGGGCTGGTCGATGCGCTTGATCCGGTTCCGGCGGGATTCCCGATCGTCACGCCCTAGGGCCTGCGAAACGCCCCTTCCCCGACGGGGGAGGGGCAGGCTTCGCTACATCTCGCCCTTTTCGCGGCGCAGGGCATACCACTTGTCGACCGCGCGCTGGTGCGCGGCATAGTCTGCGTTGAATTCGTGCCCGCCGCTGCCGTCGGCAACCATGTAGAGCGCGTCGGTCTTCTCCGGATTGAGCACCGCGGCAATGCTCTCGCGCCCCGGATTGGTGATCGGCCCCTTGGGCAGGCCGGCCATCGAATAGGTGTTGTAGTCGTTGATCGCGGCGATTTCCGACTGGCGGATCCGGCGACCGAGCGGTTTGCCCTTGGTGATCGGGTAGATGATCGTCGGGTCCGCCTGGAGGAACATGCCCTTCTTCACCCGGTTCGAATAGAGCCCGGCGACCATCCGCCGTTCGCTCGGCTGGCCGGTTTCCTTCTCCACGATCGATGCGAGGATCACCGCATCCTTCACGTTGTCCACGGCAATCCCGGGCACCCGCCGGGGCCACGCTTCCGCAAGGTAGTTCTGCATCGCCGCCTGCATCCGGGCGAGCACCGCAGTGCGGCTCTCCCCGGTTTCGAAATCGTAGGTATCCGGCAGGACCGAGCCTTCGGCGGGCACCGGGATTTCGCCGGTTAGCTTGTCTTCCGCCATCAGCCGTTCCCACACCAGGATCGACGGCATGCCTTCAGGAATGGTGATAAACCGCCGGATCACGTCGCCGCTCTGGAAAGCGGACAGGATGTCGCCCTGGCTCATGCCCGGCTCGAGCAGGAATTCACCGGCCTGGATCGGGCGCGACCCGCCGAGCAGCTTGGCCCGGAGCAGGAACCCGCGCCCGGACGAAACCAGTCCTTCCGCTTCCAGCTTGTTCGCCACCGAAGTCAGCGTGGAGCCGGTGGGGATGACGAACTGGGTTTCTTCCTCGACCGTCGCCGAACCGAACGCCATGGTGCCCGCGAACACGGCCAGCACCAGCGCGAGAACCGCAGCCAGTGCGCCGCCCTTCCAGCCGATCCGGCCCATGTCAGTCGACCTGCTTCATCACCAGCGAGGCATTGGTTCCGCCAAACCCGAAGCTGTTGTTCAGCACGGCGCGCACAGTGCGCTTCTTCGCGGTGTGCGGCACGAGGTCGACGCCCTCGGTGCCTTCATCGGGCGTGTCGAGGTTGAGCGTCGGCGGCACGATCTGGTCGCGGATAGCAAGGATGCA
>JAHDXX010000018.1 GCA_023384025.1 Sphingomonadaceae bacterium | reverse complement strand
GCAGGGCGCTGCGCTGCTGCGTAAAGGCCTGCTTCGAAGTCTGCGCGCGATGGTGGATAGCGGTGCGGTTATACTGGGGCAGGCGGCGCATGTAGCCATCGCCTTCACCCTCGCCTTCGCCTTCGAACAGCCCTTTGGTGACCAACGTCCTGCCGAGCCGCAGGATCATGCCTTTGAGGCTGCCGAGCATGGCCATCAGTTCGCCTTCGGCGCGCCGGGCAACGCCGAGCAGTTCCTGGCGATATCGGGCGGCGGCTTCCTTGCCGCGTCCGGTCGGGACGGGATTGACTTGCAGATAGGCCGAGATGAAGCCCTGACGCAGTGCTTCGCGCTGGTAGGCTTCGTATCGCAAGGCGGTCACGCCGCGCTGGCTGGCGATGCGCTTGGCTGCGGCGAAGGCATTGGCGAGAATTCTCTGGCGATGCCCCTGAATGAACAGGCGGGCCTCGTAGAGATCGATGTGGAGCAGTGGTGCCTCGCCCAGAGCCTCAGATTCCGCGAAGTTCGCATCGTCCGAGGTGCGCAGCGTGTGCAGGGCTTCCTCGAGCTGCTGCTTGAGCAGGATCAGGTCGGTACGGTGCGGCTGGGCAGCCAGCCAGACATCCACTTTGCCCAGGTGGAGTGCGAGCGTCGCCAGCTGATTAGCCCTGTCGGCTTTCGTCGGAGTCCCGCCGATCACCCGGACGTAATTGCCCAGTGCGTTGCGTACCAGCTGGATATCGGCGGTACCTGGAGTACCCGGCCCCGTCATGCCGGACCGGGCCGGTTTGCGGGCGGGGCGCGCGGCGGGCTTTGCCGGCTTGTTGCGGTAGGGGTGGCTCATGGCACGCACTTTCGCTGGGGCTGCAGGGCGGGGGTGAGGCCGCCAGCGCATGATCAGGCCATGCGCTGGCGGCACCCGGGGTCAGTAGAAGCGCTCGGCGCGGGCAATTGCGGTCCGGTCCAGCTTGTTCTTCTTGACCGCATTGTTCGCCAGGGCCTTGGCCAGGTCCTGCGGGCTGTTGAGCGTGCGCACGGCGTGCTTGGTCATGACCCGGGCAGCGGTGCGCGGGGTCACCGGCTTGCCTGCCCGCGCCTTGGCGGTAAGGGTCGCCACCGTGCGCTTCTGGATCGTCGGCAAAGCCCGGACCAGCATCTTGGCACGGGGATCGTTCGAACGGGCCAGCGTCCGTGCGACATCGCCGCCAGCCTTGGCCAGCACCGGCAGGACCTGGCGCACCTGTGCCGGTGCGCGCGAAGCAATGGTCACGGTCAGCGCCGAGCCCATCGTCTGAGCCGTTGCGGCATCGCCCTTCGAACCTGCAGTGGCCATGGATTCGGCAATGGCTTCGTCCATCCCGTCGCCTTCGTACTGGGCTTCCATCTCGCTTTCGCTTTCGCTCTCGCCTTCGCCTTCGAGCGCCTTGACGACACCGCCGAGCTTGCCGCCGATCGCGGCACCGGCTGGGCCACCCAGCGCACCTCCGATCACGGTGCCGATCTGGGGAGCGAATTTCTTGGCAAGCGGCGCAACGGCCTTGGCGACCTTCTTCACGCCGTTCCAGATCTTGCCGAAGAAGGGATCGCCTTCGAGTTCGCCGAGGTCGCTTTCGAATTCGAAATAGCCATCGTTCTCGAACTCGCCGAAGCTTTCGAACTCGTCCTCGAACATGGCTTCGTAGCCGCCGAGACCGCCTCCGGTCTCGAAAGCGCCTTCCTGGTAGGCGCCGAACATCGAATCGCCTGCCTCGAGCTCCATCAGCTCCATTTCCGGATCGTAACTGTCGTACATTTCAGCTCTCCTTGCTGCATTCGCCGACGGGAGCCGGCATCGGGCAGGGAGAAAGCTGGTCCGGAATTTGCGTTCGTTCCAGCCTTGGCAATGCGCTGACACGTGCGTGCTGGCAAGCCGTTGCTACTTCGGGAGGGCTAGCACATCGGCCTGCTTGACAGCAGGCGACTCGCGGCTGGCGGGCGCCACCGGGATGGATGTGCAAAGGTGAAGGGTCCGGGAAGAACCGGTCTATTCAGGGTGATCTACCCCATCAGTTCCCGCACGAACGGGATCAGCCCGGTCTGCCGCTGGCGCTTCATCCGCTCGGCGTGGAGGATCTCGCGCACTTTGACGAAGCAGGCGTCGACATCGTCGTTGATCACTACGTAGTCGTATTCCGCCCAGTGGCTGATTTCGGCGCGGGCGCGGTCCATCCGGCGGTCGATCACGTCCTCGCTGTCGGTCGCGCGGCTTTCCAGGCGGCGGCGCAGTTCGTCGAGGCTGGGCGGCAGGATGAACACCGTGACGACGTCCTGGTCGTCCTTTTGCTTGAGCTGCTGGGTGCCCTGCCAGTCGATATCGAACAGGAAGTCGCGCCCTTCCTTCAGGCCCTTGCGGATATAACCCTTGGGCGTGCCGTAGCGGTTGCCGAACACTTCGGCCCATTCGTAGAAATCGTCGGCCTCGACCATCGCTGCGAACTTGTCAGGGGTGACGAAGTGGTAGTCGATCCCGTCGATCTCGCCTTCGCGGCGCGGGCGGGTGGTGGCAGAAACCGACAGGTTGATCTCATCATCGGCGCCCAGCAGCATGCGGCTGATGGTGGTCTTGCCCGCGCCCGAGGGCGAGGAAAGGATGAACATCAGGCCCCTGCGGGCGAGCGTGGTGTGGAGACCGGTCATGCCCGCTCATGCGCGCGGACGGGGGCGGAAATCAAGGGGCGTGAGGCCGGAAAACAAAACCCCTCCCCGGATGGGGAGGGGTCTCGCTTTGACGGCTGACTCTGAAAACGTCAGACCGCCGCGTTCTTCTTGACGGTGATGACCTGCGGGTAGGTGAATTCCTTCAACCCTTCGATACCGTATTCAGCGCCGAAGCCGGACTGCTTGTGCCCGCCAAACGGCGCGAACGGCGAGAGGTGCAGGTATTCGTTGATCCAGACGGTACCGGTCTCGAGTTGCTCGGCGATCTTCACCCCACGTTCGACATCCTTGGTCCAGACCGCACCGGCAAGACCGTATTCGGAGTTGTTGGCGCGCTCGATCACTTCCTCGTCGCTGCTGAACTTCATCAGCGGCATAACCGGGCCGAACTGTTCCTCGGCCACGATGCGCGCGTCTTCGGGCGGGTTGTCGAGGATGGTGATCGGCACGTAGTAGCCCGAGCCCGAAGGATCGACATCGCCACCCACGAGGAAGTTGTAGCCGTTATCCTTGGCGTCCTGAATCAGCTCGCACACGCGGTCGAACTGCTTCTTGTTCTGGATCGGGCCGACCGCAGTACCCTGCTGCGAACCATCGCCGACCTTCACGCCCTTGGCGTATTCGGCAATCGCCTTGCTGAGATCGTCGTAGATATCCTCGTGGATGTAGATCCGCTTGGCGGCGACGCAGATCTGCCCGGCGTTGGTGAAGCTCGACCAGAACAGCTGTTCGGCGACCTTTTCGACATCGGCATCGGGCAGCACGATCGAAGCGTCGTTGCCGCCCAGTTCAAGCGTGATCCGCTTGAGATCCTTGCTGGCACCTTCCATGATCTTCTTGCCGGTTGCGGTCGAGCCGGTGAAGGTGATCTTGTCGATGTCCGGGTGGCCGGTGATCAGCGGACCGAGGCTGTCTTCACCGGTGATGATGTTGACGACGCCGGCGGGCACCGCATCCTTGATCAGTTCGGCGAGCCGCAGCGTGGTCAGCGGAGTGAAGGGCGAGGGCTTGAGCACAATGGTGCAGCCGCTCAGCATGGCCGGCGCAATCTTCTGCATCGCCATCATCACCGGGAAGTTCCACGGCACGATCCCGCCAACCACGCCGACCGGCACCCGGCGGGTGCGGCTGAGGCGCTGGTCGCTGTCCTCGTTGATTACCTCTTCAAGATCGAGGGTCGACTGCGCGCCGGCCATCATCGAGGAACCGATGATCTCGCCCATCGCCTGCTGGTGCGGTTTGCCCTGTTCGGCGGTGAGCAGACGGTGCAACTCGTCGGCATTGTCCTTGATGATCGCGGAAATCTTCTGGATCGCGGCACGCCGTTCCTCGACCGGTGTCTTCGACCAAGTCTTGAACGCGCGCCGAGCAGCGGCGACGGCGCGGTCAAGCTCGTCCTTGCCGCAAGCGGGCACGCGGCCGATCACTTCCTCGTTGGCGGGGTTCACGACATCAAGCCATTGGCCGTTGTCGATCATCTCGCCGTCGATCAGGTTGCGGTAGTCGGTCATTGGATACTCTCCCGGGCTAGCTGTGCGATTCTTCACGCTGTGTGTGGGGTAATCGATAGCACGATGAAACTGGTTATTGTAAGGGCTGAATGGAAGGTCAGCTGCGCCGCCATTCGCGCAGCTCGCCTTGCCCGGTGACCACCTCGCCTGCGGTGCCCACAGGTTCTTCGCGCCCGTCGGTCAGGAATGCGATCATCGCCGCATCTTCGGGCAGGACAGCGGCAAGCGTGCGCTTGCCCGCCGGCGTGCGCGCGACCACGGTTCCAAGCTTGGGCTCGCCCTGTCGTCCGTAATGGACGGTGTAGGTCTCGACCGTGGCCGGGCCGAGGAAGTCCTTGTCCAGTTCTGGCACCGGTCCGCGTGCGGCGTCAGCTTCGTTCTGGTAATCGAATTCCTGCGGGAAGCTGACCGCCGGGTTGGGCTTGCTCGTCAGCACGATGGTGTGGTTGTGGGTGGCATAGCCGCCGTTGGCGAACAGCAGGCCGGTGCCCGGTTCGCCGCGTAGTTTCTCGACCATGCAGGCGACAGCGTGGCTCATGTAGTTGCCGATTGGCCCGCCGCCGAATGTCAGGCCGCCAAACACCGTTGCCGGGCGGTCGAACGGCCAGCCGATCACCCGCCGCGCCATCTTGGGCACACAGGGGAAGCAGCTGTAGAGCTCGGCATGGTCGATCCGGTCGACGGTCACGCCGTTGAGTTCCAGTGCCCGGCTGAGCGAGACCGCCATGCTCGGCGAAGCGTCGAAGCCATCGCGCTCAAGGAAATCGTCGCTTTCGTGTGCTGCTGCGCCCGCGCCGACATAGACCAGCCGGTCCTCCGGCACGCCCTGGCGGCGGGCCTCGGCAAGGCTGGCGACAAGGAACGCTGCCCCCTGGTTCACGCTCGCATTGGCGACCTGCAGCTTGGTGTAGGGGAACGCGATCGGACGATTGTCGGCCGTGGGAGTGACGATTTCGTCGGCAGTGGCCGCCTCGCGGATCCAGGCCGAGGGATTGGCGGCGGCGACCTGCGAAAACTGTTCCCAGATCGCGCCACTTTCCGCCTGTCCCTCCGCCAGCGACTGGCCGTAGGCGGCGCGCCCGGCATTCTCGTAGAGCGGGTAGACGTCGACCGGTACGGTCAGCCCGTAGGACTGGCGATAGCCGACGGTGCGCCGGTGGGCGGCATCGCGCATCACATTGGGTTTGTGGTCCGATCCGGCTGCTGCTGCCTTGGCGCGGGCGAGATGCGCCGCAGTGCGCAGCGCCTCGCCGCCCGTCACCGCGCAAACATTCGCATCGCCAGAACCGATCCGGTTGGCCGCCTGATTGAGCAGCAGGATCGGGCTGTCGCCATTGGGCAGGGCGGTCTGGAACAGGTGTGCCGGACTTGCCCCGATCCCGTCAGCCACTGTCTGCGTCAGCGGGTTCAGTTGCGGCCATGACATCTGGCTGACCAGCGCCAGCGAATCAACACTGGCCAGCCAGCCGCCACCGGCGTCTGCGTCTGCAGCCTGCAAGGCGGCGATCATCAGTCCGCCGGAGTCGAGCCCCTGTTCGGGCGTGGCAGGCCGGTCGTTCACCTGGCCCACGCCGACAATGACCGGAACATGTTCGGGATTGGCTGTCATCGTGATCTCCACCTTGTGCGCGCGCCATAGAGCCGGATGCATCCGGCGCAAACCAGCGAAGATAGTAGCCGCCCTGACAAGCTCGCGCACCTTGGGGCAAAGCAAAAATCGGGCGCTCGCGGATTGCCCGCGCCTTGCGTGCACCGTAATGGTGCCCTTCGACAGCCAGTCCGGACAAGCCGTATTCCATCCTGAATGCGGTTCCCGCGCAAGAACGAGCCCCTTATGAAACTGACCCACCTCGACCGCCTCGAGGCCGAGAGCATCCACATCATGCGCGAGGTCGTCGCCGAGGCGCAGAACCCCGTGATGCTTTATTCCATCGGCAAGGACAGCGCGGTGATGCTGCACCTGGCGAAAAAGGCGTTCTACCCGTCACCGCCGCCGTTCTCGCTGCTTCATGTCGATACGACGTGGAAATTCCGCGACATGTACGCCCTGCGCCAGAAATCGGCTGACGATGCGGGCATGGAGCTGCTGGTGTGGCATAACGAGGAAGCCAAGGAGCGCGGGATCAACCCGTTCGACCACGGGCCGCTCCACACCGACATGTGGAAGACGCAGGGCCTGAAACAGGCGCTCGATCACTACGGTTTCGACGCAGCGTTCGGCGGTGCCCGCCGCGACGAGGAAAAGAGCCGGGCGAAGGAACGGATCTTCTCGTTCCGCACCGCCAGCCACGGGTGGGACCCGAAGAACCAGCGCCCCGAGCTGTGGAATGTCTACAACGCCAAGAAGGCCAAGGGTGAAAGCATCCGGGTGTTCCCTTTGAGCAACTGGACCGAGCTCGACATCTGGCAATATATCATGGCCGAGAACATCGAGATCGTGCCGCTCTATTTCTCCGCCCCGCGCCCCACCTTCGAATACGAAGGCGGCCTGTTCATGGTCGACGATGCCGAGCGGCTGGAGCGGGTGCTGGGCAAGCTTCCCGAGATCACCGAGCGATCGGTGCGATTCCGCACGCTGGGTTGCTGGCCGCTGACCGGCGCGGTGGAGAGCGAGGCGACCACGCTGGCCGAAGTGGTGCAGGAAATGCTGCTCACCACCACCAGCGAGAGGCAGGGCCGCGTGATCGACAAGGACGAAGGCGGTGCAGGGATGGAGAAGAAGAAGCAGGAGGGCTACTTCTGATGAGCCAGCATCCCGCCTACGAAACCGATGCCCTGATTGCCGAGGACATCGAGGCCTATCTCGCCCAGCACCAGAACAAGGACCTGCTGCGGTTCATCACCTGTGGCAGTGTCGACGATGGCAAGAGCACGCTGATCGGTCGGCTGCTCTACGACAGCAAGATGATCTTCGAGGACCAGCTTGCCGCACTGGAAAGCGACAGCAAGCGGGTTGGCACGCAAGGGGCGGACATCGACTTTGCCCTGCTGGTCGATGGCCTTGCCGCCGAGCGCGAGCAGGGCATCACGATCGACGTCGCCTACCGCTTTTTCGCGACCGAGAAACGCAAGTTCATCGTCGCCGATTGCCCGGGGCACGAGCAGTACACGCGCAACATGGTGACGGGCGCCTCCACCGCTGATCTCGCCGTGATCCTGGTCGACGCGCGCAAGGGCGTGCTGGTGCAGACGCGGCGGCACAGCTTCCTGTGCCACCAGCTGGGCATCCGCAATCTGGTGCTGGCGGTGAACAAGATGGATCTGGTCGGTTATGATCAGGCGGTATTCGACGCAATTGTGGCCGACTATGCCGCATTTGCGGAAAGCATCGGGATCGAGAGCTTCACCGCGCTGCCGATTTCCGGATTCCGCGGCGACAACATCACCGCTGCACCTTCGGCCGAGACCCCGTGGTATTCCGGCCCGAGCCTGATCGAGCATCTGGAGACGGTGCCGCTGGCCAACGAAGCCGCGCAGGAACGCAGCTTCCGTATGCCGGTGCAGTGGGTCAACCGGCCCAACCTCGACTTCCGCGGGTTTTCCGGGCTGATCGCCAGCGGCACCGTCAAGCCCGGAGATCCGGTGCGGATCGTACCCTCGGGCAAGACCAGCACTGTCAAGTCGGTGGTCACCTTTGGCGGCGAGCTGGAGAAGGGCGTGGCTGGGCAATCGGTCACCATCACGCTTGCCGATGAAGTCGATTGTTCGCGCGGCGACGTCATCGCGGCGGCAGACGATCCGCCGCAGGCCTCCGACCAGTTCGAAGCAACGCTGGTGTGGCTCAGCGACGAAGCGATGAAGCCGGGGCGCGGTTACTGGCTCAAACTGGCGACCCAGACCGTGACCGCCACGGTCCAGGAACCGAAGTACGAAATCAACGTCAACGACCCTGCCGGGGTTGGCTCGCACCTTGCCAGCAAGGCGCTGCATCTCAATGCAATCGGTGTGGTTGAAGTGCACACCGAAAGGCCGGTGGTCTTCGAGCCCTATTCCGGCAGCAGGACACTGGGCGGGTTCATCCTGATCGACAAGCTGACCAACGCCACGGTCGCCGCCGGGATGCTCCACTTCAGCCTGCGCCGCGCCGACAATGTCCACTGGCAGCCGGTCAGCACGACCCGCGAGCAGCATGCGGCGATCAAGAACCAGAAGCCGCTGGTCCTGTGGTTCACCGGCCTCAGCGGCTCGGGCAAGTCGACCATCGCCAATGCGGTGGAAGAGCGGCTGGCCCATATGAACCGCCACACCTTCCTGCTCGATGGCGACAATGTGCGCCACTGCCTGAACAAGGATCTCGGCTTTACCGAGGCGGACCGGATCGAGAATATCCGCCGTGTGGGCGAGGTCGCGCGGTTGATGACCGACGCCGGGCTGATCGTTCTCACCGCGTTCATCAGCCCGTTCCGGGCCGAGCGCGAGCTGGTCCGCAGCATGATGGCGACAGGCGAGTTCGTCGAGATTTTCGTTGATACCCCGCTGGAGGTGGCCGAAGCGCGCGACGTGAAGGGGCTCTACAAAAAGGCGCGGGAGGGGCAGCTGAAGAATTTCACCGGAATCGACAGCCCTTATGAGGCGCCCGAAACCCCGGAAATCCGTGTCAACACGGTCGACATGACGGTGGACGAAGCGGCGGACTACATCGTCTCGCGGATCCTGCCCCTGCGATGAGCATGACCGATGCCGACCTCGCCGCGCACCTCGCGCACATTGCCGGCCGCCTGCTGCTGGAAGTCCGCGCCAGCGGGATGTTTGCCAAAGATCCTGGGGGCAAGGCGCTGGGTACTGCGGGCGACAAGACCGCGAACGAATTCCTCTGCCATGCCCTGCGCGCACAGCGGCCTGACGATGGCTTGCTGAGCGAGGAGGAAAAGGACAACCTCGCCCGGCTCGACCAGCGGCGGGTGTGGATTGTCGACCCGGTTGATGGCACCCGCGAGTACGGCGAGGAACGCAGCGACTGGGCGGTGCACGTCGCGCTCGCGGTCGATGGCGTGGCGACACTGGGTGCGGTGGCCTTGCCGGGGCTGGGAGAAGGCGTGGTTCTGCGCAGCGATCGTCCTGCGCCCTTGCCCCCGATGGCGCAGACCCCGCGCATGGTGGTCAGCCGCACGCGTCCTGCGGCGGAAGCGGTTGCTGTGGCTGAGGCGATCGGGGCGGAGCTGGTGCCGATGGGCAGCGCCGGGGCCAAGGCGATGGCGGTAGTCCGCGGCGAGGCGGAAATCTACCTCCATTCGGGCGGGCAATACGAATGGGATAGCTGCGCTCCGGTTGCGGTCGCACTGGCCCACGGTCTGCACGCGACGCGGATGGATGGCAGCACACTGGTCTACAACCAGGCGGATACCTACATGCCCGATCTGCTGATCTGCCGCCCGGAATGGGCGGCCCGGGTTCTTGAAGAAGTGAGGCGGGGTGGGAGGTCTGCTGGTTCACACCAGTGAACCTCAGCAAATAGCGTGGTGAGCCCGACAGGATTCGAACCTGTGACCCGCTGATTAAAAGTTAGAAAAATACCCATGGTGTTGCGGGCTTTTCATCACATAAACCTCAATAAATATGAGATTATGTAGTCTCCCGTCATCTCATGTCATTGCAAATCTGATTGCTGTGGCTTACTATCTGATTGCTAGATCGACAGTCGGAGGTCAGACAGGTGGCGACAGATTCAATTGAAAAGCGGCCAGTCAGAATCGGGAAGCGGACGGTCGATGACGCCAATCCGACCGACAAAGATCGCTTCATATGGGATGAAGACATTTCCGGTTTCGGCCTCAAGATTACACCAGCGGGCGGCAAGGTATATGTCTACCAATACCGCATTTCACGCCCAGGAGCGGCTGATCGGACGCCGCCGAAGCGCTACACCATCGGCAAGCACGGCAGCCTTACGCCCGATCAAGCGCGCAAGTCTGCTAAGTATCTGGCCTCTCTTGTGTCGCAAGGTATTTGCCCCAAGGAGCAAGAAGGAGCCGCAAGGGCGGCGAAAGATGAGGCCGAGCGCCAAGCGCAAGAGAGGGCACGTCTTGAAGGCGATCTTGCTTTTGAAAAGATCGCTGCGCTTTGGCTCGATCACTACGAAAACGAAAAGGACCGGCGACCGTCCAGCGTGAGAATGGCAAGACTGGTGGTCAATAAGCACCTCCAGCCAAAGCTCATGGGCAAACCCATGCCCCACATTGGCCGGGCCGACCTACAGCCCATCATCGACGCAATTCCGGTCAAGCAGCGCGGTATGCGACGGTCGGTCTTTGCCTATGCATCCGTCCTGTTTGGCTGGGCTAGCAAGCGCGGCGACATTCCCAGCAATCCACTTAGCGACATGGCGAAGCCAGAAGCGCCAAGGGCGCGCGACAGGGTGCTGACAGACGACGAGCTTGCGGCACTGTGGAAAGGCACGGTCGAATTGAGCGAGCCGTTTGGCTCATTTTTTCGCCTGCTGATTTTGACGGGCCAGCGGCGTAGCGAAGTGGCGGCGATCAATTGGGCGGAATTGGATCGCGCGACCGCGACATGGACCATCCCAGCCGACCGGGCAAAGAATGGCGTCGCGCACATCGTTCCTCTTTCACCCGAGGCCAAGGCAGAATTAGATCGGCTCGCAAAGGTTGGCGAGGCGGGGGATGATGGTCGAGAAATCGAGCATTGGCCAAAAACGGGCTACGTGCTCACCACTACCGGCCAGACGCCGATCAGCGGTTTTACCAAGGCAAAGAATGCACTGGACGCGCAGGTGAAGAAAGATCGCGACGGCAAGGCGCTGGACGCATGGCGTATTCATGATTTGCGGCGGTCGGTGGCGACCGGATTCCAGCGGCTTGGTATCCGCTTTGAAGTTACCGAGGCCGTTCTCAACCACGTCAGCGGAGCGAAGGGCGGCATTGCCGGTATCTATCAGCGTCACGACTGGAAAGAGGAAAAACGCTCGGCGCTTGCTGCATGGGCGCGGCATATTGCAGATATTTCAAAGCCAGCCGACAAGGGGAACGTTGTGCCGCTCGACCGAGCGAAGGGGGCGGCGTGAGAGAAAGAGATCTCTCCCATGTTACCGGCGGAGCAGTGAGAACGGCGCTGGATGACCTGCCACTGAATTTTGTAGACGGCTGGGACTACGAGATTCTTGCCGCCGAGATCAGGACAGCGCTCTCGAATACAATTCCGCTTAAAATTTGTGATCCAGAACGGTTGTCAAATACAGATATTCAGAACAAACTCGAAAATTTATCGAAGGTAGCAATAAATCTTCACAATGAAATTTCAAATTTAAACTACTATGTAGATCAAAAATTAACTGAAACATCGTTCAAACTTGATGGATTTGTAAATTTCATAGGATTCATTTTTAGTAAAGATAGTCGGTATTACCGATTTCGTAAAATCACTTCCGAAATTTATTTCCTCGCTGATTTTCTCCAAACGGCTTCCGCGAGCGTAGAAGTGCAGTCGCACAAGTGGCGGGATCATGAGAGAAAGAGGCTGCGCATTTGGCGAGCGGAGACGCTAATTCCGATATTTACTGACGCTTTCGGTGAAGCGGCCACAGTAAACAAGGCGTCAGCAATCGACCAGTGGCGAAATCCTACAAGGTTCATGATCTTTTTCCAGCTTATGATGGGTCTCGCCTTCGGAGAAAAAGCGACTCCAAATCTGGTGGAAGTTCTAGAAACGGCCCGTAATAACTTGAAGGACGATGTTGTTATTCCCGGTATCGAGCCAATCGAATAACCCCACCACGGCTCGCTTGAATCAGATCAATAGAGAACCCGCCCAACAATAGGAGGAGGGTTCCGATGGTTACAGACATTCTCACCACCAAGGAGGCAGCGACTTATTGCCGCCTCGGCAAACCAACGCTCGAGCGCTTCCGCATTACAGGGGGCGGTCCGGCCTATCTCAAACTCGGCGGTGCTGTGCGCTATCGGCGCTCCGATCTGGACGCTTGGCTTGCCGCCCGGCTGACCCGCTCCACGAGCGAGGTGTTGCGATGAATGGTGCGGACGGCAATCTTATCGGTCAATATTTCCTGACCTTCGACGATGAAGGGCATCTCGGTTTCCATGGGGAAATTTTGGATTGTCTGGAACCTGGGTATTTCCTTTGCCAGCTATTCAGCGCCTTTACCGACGAGCCGACCAACAGCATCGTCCAGCCGGCCCGCCACATGACCGGCTGGAAATTCTTTGATGACGTGGAACAATGGAATAGGGCTTACCGCGATGCTTCCTCCAAGGGTCGGCAGTGATGCTTGGGAGGATGAAGGGCGTCCGCCGTTGGCTGCTCGCATCGCCGGGAAAGGTGCCGCACTACATCGACGGCACCAATCGGCGCGGCGCCCTCGATACGCCCGAAGATTTAGCGCGCCTCGCAACCCACAATGAAGCCAAGATGGCGCTGCTGCAATGCGGCCCCGGCTGGCGTCTCGGCTTCGCTTTGGGGCCGGACGGGGAAGGCGGGCATTGGCAGGGCGTAGATTTCGACGCGATAGAGGATAATTTGCTTGCGGTATTGGTCGATGCGCTGCCGGGCTATGTCGAAACGAGCCCCAGCGACCAGGGCGTTCACGCCATCGGTTACGGGCGCCATTTTCGCACTCTGGGATCGAACGGCAGCGGAATCGAAGCGTATGCGGCCGGTCGATTTTTCACGTTCACTGGAAATAAGATTCGCGATGGCGGCGTGGTCTGCCTTGCGGATCATGTTGAAAAGGAATTGGCCCGCCACCATCATGCGCTGTCCACAAAGGCACTGTCTGACCGCGTCTCCAATGCGAACAAGACGGGAGCCATTGTGCAGGTATCGGCGCAAACCGTGGCTGATCTCCGGTCGGCGCTCAACCACATGCGCTCCGATGATTATGCCCTTTGGATCGAGATAGGGCACGCCCTAAAGCCGCTCGGCGACACTGGGCGCGGTCTTTGGCTGGATTGGTCCGGCACATCGTCGAAATTCGATCCCGGCGAGGCAGCACGCAAATGGGAGAGTTTCGCGCCGACCGGGACGGGTTATCGATCCGTATTTGCGAAGGCCCAGACACTGGGCTGGATTAACCCCGCCAGCAACGTCGCCGGGAATTTGGCTGTTGAGGCTGTGCCGTCCGAACAGTGCATCGCCGCGGTTCCCTATGTCCTGCCGGAGTCCTTTGAGATTCCCCCGCGCCCGTGGTTGTTAGGTTATTGGCTGATGCGGGGAACGGTCACGACGCTGATCGCGCCCGGAGGCACCGGCAAAAGCTCCTTTATGGTGGCCACCGCCTTGTCGCTCGCGTCCGGACTGGATTTCCTGGGCAAGACAGTCTGGGGTGGTCCGCAGCGGGTCTGGCTGTGGAATCTGGAAGATGATCGCGACGAGTTGGACCGTCAGATTTATTCCTGCTTCCTCCATCACAACGTCGCCGGTGGCTTCACGGATCGTCTTTTCGTGAATGACGCCGGATCGAACCTTTGCACGGCAACGAAAAGCCGGGAAGGTTTCGTGATCCACGAACCCGTCAACGCCGCACTCGTGGCCGAAATCCGCGCCCGCAGGATCGACGTGCTGATTGTCGATCCCTTCGTATCGAGCCATCGGGCGGAAGAAAACGACAACGGCCAGATTGACGCTATCGCCAAGCGCTGGGCGAGCGTCGCGCGCGAGGCGAATTGCAGCATTGTTCTCGTTCACCACAGCCGCAAGCAGGGCGGCCAGCAGGTTGACGCCGAGGCGGCGAGGGGCGCCAGCGCGCTTGGCAACGCCGCCCGCACAGTTCTGGTTCTCAATCGCATGGAAAAGTCGGAAGCCGCCCGCTTGGGCATCGCGGACGACGATCGCCGCAGCTACATCCGGGTCGGCAACGACAAGGCAAACCGCGCACCAGCCGGGAAGGGCGACTGGTATCGGCTGGTGTCCGTGGACCTTGCCAACGGTGGGCCGGCAGGGGGCGACAGCGTGGCGGTGATCGAACGCTGGGTTCCGCCGGAATTGACCGTGAATTTCGGCGATGACGTGCGGGCGATAATTCTGGCCGAGATTGCTTCGGGCGAATGGCGGGCGAATATCACCGCAAGGGCTTGGGCCGGGATTGCCATCGCCATGGTGATCGGCGCGGACCTAGACGATCCGGGCGACAAGCGGCGTGTAAAGGCGCTTCTCGGGGACATGCTTTCCAAGGGGCAGCTTCGCACCGAGCAGCGAAAAGACGCAAACCGCCACATGCGCGATTTCATCGTAGTGGGCGAGCAAGTAGGGGAATTGTGCGACACTTCTGAATGGTGACGCAGCGCTGGCGCGCCGCACCGCCGCAAACCCCCGGCTGCGCCAATGCGACACCTGCGCCACCCCCTTTAGGGTGGCGTAGTGGTGCTGGCGCTCTTGTTGCCACTGCCGGATAAGTCATCTTAAGGCGCTGGAAATAGCCTGGAGGTATCATTCAAACGGGGAAGGCAGTTCGCCTGCTCGTGCCTTTTATGAATCTTGGGAGGGCATATGTTCGCGGTGCTGGTGATTATCGCCATACTTCTGGCCTTGATATTGATCGCGCTCGTTCCTGAGGTATTGGAATTAGCAGCCGCGTTGGTGGGTATTTTTGTTGGTTTGGCGGTACTGATTGTTGGTGCGGGCCTCATATTATTGTTTTTCAACGATATGACTAGAACCTCGCAATCTGACATCGCTGAATCGGAGAGCATCCGGCCTTCCAATCTATATCGAGTCGAATTGGACAAAATGTTGAGCTTCACAGACCCCAAGAGCTGTCAGATGTCTCCGGAGACAGAGGCACTCTTCGAGAATTTGATACTTTTCGATCCGCCAGACTACGTAGGTCGGCGCGGCCCACCGGTAAAGATTCATGGCTTCGGGACTTCGACTCCGGCGTTCACTCGGACGGTCGATCAAGGGCCGGGCCGGAACATTCGAGATAATGAAGCTACTCTTGCGATGAGGGGGACTTGGCACGGTCTAAAGGTAGGTTCAATCCGGGTGCGCCGCATGGAAGAATCTAGCTTCTGGGAATATCAAATTCGTTTTTCCGACCCGCCTGCACCTGTGCGCTCGACCCTGAATGACGCGGGTTTCAATCTGCCGCCTGTTGGCGAGTTCCGCAAGTATACCGGACCGGGCGAAGTCTCGGTCGGTATCGGAATAGAGGAAATCGTTGGGGGTTCCGCACTCTATTGTGGTTCATCCGTTTACTATTAGCCGGGCCGAGTCAGCGACCAACCAAAAAATTGGAATCGATCCCGCGTGTCCAATCGGACCAGTCCGACCCAAAGGCCAGCAAGGTATCCCCCCGGTAGGGTTGGGGTGGTCTTGGAACGGGGCCCCATCAGCCTCTTTTGACAAAGGCGGTGATCTGCTCGACACAGGCAAGATCGCGTTGCTCAAGGGCAGCGACATGCCGGGCAAAAGTCCGCCGCCACATACCCTTTGGCCGCTGCACCGCCAGCCCCAACCCCTGCCCATTGCCAAGCCGCTGCTGTGCGCGAAACAGCTTTTCAAATGGCCGGTCGAAGCGCTTTAACCGCTCCACTCGATAGGCCAGCCCCCAAGCCTTCCGACTGGCGAAGCGGTCCCCGTCCGGCGGCAAATACAGCACCCGTGCCCGCTCACCCGTTACCGGGCAGCGCAGCCACCAGCGATACCCGCCAAGATGTTGGGGCAGGGTTGTAAGCGCGATCACCTGCCGCATGGGCGTCCGCTTGCCCTCTGGCGTTTCAAGGGCGTAGCGTAAGATCAGCCGCGCGGTTTCGGTCGCCCGCAAATCCAGCCGAAAGCAAAGCGAGCCGAGAGCTTCCCCGTCCACCGTCCATTTGACTTCCCCGTTACCCGCCTGTCCCGCTCGGATCGACGCTAGCCGCATAAGCCAAGCAAGATCGAGGGTGAGGCAATCCTCCACCAGTCGCTTGCCCATGTGCTGCCTCCGCGAATTGCCCAAATCATCTGGGGAATCCATTCTAGCACGGGCTGGGCGAAACTACTCCGCCTGATTGCTATCTGATTGCTGAAAGGAAAAGGCACCACATTTCTTGGTGACGGATTTCCTTTAACCCCTTGAAAAGGTGGTGAGCCCGACAGGATTCGAACCTGTGACCCGCTGATTAAAAGTCAGCTGCTCTACCTACTGAGCTACGGGCCCCGCCACGCGGGCGGCCTTAGGCAGGGGCCGCGGGCGGGTCAAGCGGGCGTGGAGCTGGCGCAGGGAAAGGCCGCTCAGCGGATCGCGCCAGTCCGGCGCCACCGCCAAGGCCGGGCCAAGCACGAAGGCGCGCTCGCGAAAGCGGGGGTGGGGCACCATCAGGCGGGGATCGACATGGAACCCCCCCGACCATAGCACCACATCGAGGTCGAGCACCCTCGACCCCCAGCGCTGCCCGCCGCTCCGCCTGCCGAACCGCCTTTCCAGCCGCTTGAGTTCAGCGAGGAGCGCAGGCGGTTCGAGCGCGCTGTCCAGCACTGCCACCGCATTGGCATAGCGCCGGAGCGACGGACCGAGCGGGGCGCTGGTGACCACCGGAGACGTTGCAGCGACCTCGCCCAGCGCGCCAAGCCGCTCCATCGCCGCGATCAGCACCCGGCGCGGCGGGCCATGGCGGTGATGCGGGCGATTGCTGCCCAGTCCGATCAGGTAGCGGTGCACCGGCGCGATCAGATGTCCTCGGCGATCCGGCCGTACAGCTGAGGGCGGCGGTCGCGGAAGAAGCCCATCCCCGCACGGTGGGTGGCGGCCTGGTCGAGGTCGAGCGTGGCCACCAGAACTCCGGTTTCGTCACCGCCGAATTCGACCACCAGGTCGCCCCATTCGTTGGTGACGAAGCTGTGGCCGTAGAAGCGTTGCCCGTCCTCGGTCCCGATCCGGTTGGCGGCAATCACCGGCATACAATTGCTGACCGCGTGGCCTTGCATCGCGCGCTGCCACATCCGGCTGGTGTCGAGTTCGGCATCATAGGGCTCGCTGCCGATGGCGGTGGGATAGAACAGCAGCTCCGCCCCCATCAGGGCCATGACGCGGGCACATTCCGGATACCACTGGTCCCAGCAGATCCCGATGCCGATGCGGGTAGTGCCAGCAGAGGTTGGCACATCCCAAACCTTGAATCCGTCGTTCCCGGGGCGAAAATAGTATTTTTCCTCGTAGCCCGGCCCGTCGGGGATGTGGCTCTTGCGGTAGGTTCCCATGACTTCGCCGTCCGGGCCAATCATCGCGAGCGTGTTGTAGTAGTGGTGTCCGTCCCGCTCGAAGAAGCTGGTCGGGATCGCCACTTTCAGCTTGGCTGCCAGCTTGCGCATGGCAATGACCGAGGGATGCTCCAGCGTGGGCCGAGCCAGCGCGAACAGCGCCTCGTCCTCGACCTTGCAGAAATAGGGTCCGGAAAACAGCTCGGGCGGCAGAATGATCTCCGCCCCGCGTGCTGCGGCCTGCTCGACCAGTTCGGCGACCGCAGCGATATTGGCCTGCTCGTCATCGCTGCCGAGCGGCAACTGGAGGGCGGCGACAGTGATCTCTCTCATGCCGCCGCCCCTACACTCACGCGCGTTTGCGGAAAAGCCCCGCGCCCGTCAGGGGCGCTTCCTGAACAGCCCCGCGCCCGTCAGGGGCGCTTCCTGAACAGCAACGTCATGCGGTCGCTTTCGCCCTTGTCCTTCAGGTCTTCGCGCTTGGTCCGCAGGATCGGGGGCATCTCCCACACGCCTTCGGCATGGTCGGCGCTGTCCATCGGGTTGGCGTTGACTTCGCTTGCGCCGACCAGCTCGAACCCGTTCAGTTCCATCCGCGCAACCACGTCGGCCTGGCGCAGGTAGCCCTTGCTGCCATCAGAGTAGCTGTAAGGCGCGTCGGCGCGCGCACGATGCTGGACGATCCCGATCATGCCGTCGTCCTTCAGCAATTCGCGCATGGCCTTGATCTCGCTGTCGACCATGTTCCAGCGGGTCATGTTGTGCATCATGCGAACGATCAGGATGCGATCGAACGAGCCCTTTTCACCTTCCGGTACGGCGTCGAGCGTGTATCCCGCAAAGTGTTCGGCGGGCAGGCCGGTGAAGCCTTCGACATCGGCCGGGAACTTGGCCGCCGCAGCCCGGGTCCGCTCCTGCGCTTCGGGGCCGAACGGGCCCTTGGTCACGTCGAAGAACAGGCCGACCAGCTTGCCTTTCTCGCCGACATAATTGCCCAGCAGGCGCGAATACCAGCCGCCGCCGGGGGCGTATTCGCCAACCTTCATATCCGGCGCGACCTGGAAGAAGGTCAGCGTTTCGACCGGGTGGCGATGCGCGTCGCGAGCCCGGTCGCCATCACGGTTGGCGTTGGCGACTGCCATGTGCAGCGCGTGTTCGGCGGGGCTGTGGGCGGAATGGTCCATCGCCTTGCCATGTCCGGCGTGCTGGCTGTGGTCCTGCGCAACGGCGGGTGCCGCCAGCAGCGCCAGGGCGGTGCCCAGGGCAAAGGGGAGTTTTCGCATGGGGAGGGTCCTCTCGATTGGTGGGGAAATTTTCTGTCTGCCTTTTGTAAGGATAGACTGCCCGATGACAAGCGCCGACACCGACCCTACATCCACCCGCGAAAGGAATTGGCATGGCACAGCAGGAACAGGCGATCATTGCAGGCGGATGCTTCTGGTGCACCGAAGCGGTGTTCCGCGATGTTATCGGGGTGAGCGAAGTCGAGAGCGGCTATATCGGCGGGACCAAGCCTGAGCCCACCTACAAGGAAGTGTGCAGCGGCATCACCGGCCATGCCGAGGCGATCCGGGTGACCTATGACCCGTCGGTGCTGAACTATGGCGACCTGCTCGACGTGTTCATGGGCACGCATGACCCGACCCAGCTCAACCGCCAGGGCAACGATATCGGAACGCAGTACCGCAGCGCGATCTTCCCGCTCGATCAGGCGCAGCGTGCAGAAGCCGAAGCGGCCATTGCCCGTGCCAACGAAGACCACGGCGGCAAGGTCGTGACCACGATCGAAGGCCCGGCCGAATGGTATCCGGCGGAAGACTACCATCAGGAATACTGGGAAGGCGAAGGCCAGCGGAACCCCTATTGCCTTGCGGTGATCCCGCCCAAGCTGGCCAAGCTGCGCAAGAGCTTTGCGGCGAAGGCGAAGGGCTAGCCAGCCCGCCAGCGCGCGACGAAGAAGCCGTCCAGCCCGCCCTGCTCGGCGAGCATGCCCGGGTGCGTGCGCAGCCAGCCTTTCGGCGTGGGCGCAATGCCGGACGGCAGTTCGCCCTGGCTGATCGGGACGGGCTGGAGCGGCACGCGGGACACCTGCGCCTCGCCTTCCGCAGCCTCCAGCGAGCAGACTGCATAGACCAGCGTCCCCCCGGGCTTGAGCCAGCTTGCCGCGCGTTCCAGCAGGGCGGCCTGCAACGCGGCCATGTCCGCGATCTGGCGCGGGCCGATACGGTGGAGCACATCCGGGTGGCGGCGGCAGGTGCCAGTGGCAGTGCAGGGTGCGTCGAGCAGGATTGCGTCGAACTTGTGCTTCGGCTCCCACTGGAGGGCGTCGGCCCGCACCGGCGCCGCCTTGAGGCCTGTACGCCTGAGATTGTCCTTGAGCAGTTCCAGCCGCCGCTTGCTGAGGTCGAGTGCGGTCACATTCCAGCCCGCGGCGGCGAGCTGGAGCGTCTTGCCGCCCGGCGCGGCGCACAGGTCGAGGACATGGCGGCCGTCGCCGGCGCCGAGCAATCGTGCCGGGAGCGACGCAGCGAGATCTTGCACCCACCAGGCGCCTTCGCTGAATCCCGCCAGCTTCTCGACTGCCGAGCCACGCGGCAGGCGCAGGTGCCCGGGCAAGAAGCTGTCTGCGGCAAGCTGGTTGGCCCAGTGTTGTGTTTCCGTCGAGTCTCGCAAAGTCAGGTCGAGCGGCGGCGGCTCGGCGAGGCCTGCGGCGATGTTTGCAGCCTTTTCGCCCCACCGGGCGGCTACCGGTTCCGGCAGTCCCGGCGTTGGGGGCAATGCAGCCCCGCGCTTGTCCAGCGTCGAGAACACGCCGTGCGCCAGCCGTCGGGGGCCGCCAGCGAGCAGCGGCAGGCCCGTGGCGATGACCGCGTGGGGCGGGGTTTCCAGCCGCAGCCAGCCAGCCAGCATCAGCCGCAGGACTGACCGCGCCTTGGCGTCGTCGGGCAGGCGCTGGCGCGTGGCGCTGTCGATCAGGGTATCAAGATCGGGCAGCCAGCGCAGCGTCTCGTTCGCCAGCGCGCGCGCCAGCGCCTTGTCCGGCGCGCTACGGACGTTCTTGAGCGCGGGTCCTTCCGCCTGTTCCAGCGTCTCGCCCCGGCGCAGCACGGCATCGAGCATCTGCAAGGCGGCGCGGCGGGCGTGGATTCCGGTGGGTTGGGCCATGTGTGTGGGGCAGTTAGGCGTTCTTGCAACCGAGCGCCAGTACGCGCATTGGGTGCGGATGACCAAGCGCGCTACTGAACGTCCGGCCGGTTTCGTCAAGCCGGCCCACTGGAACAACGATCCGCCACCTGCGCCGAGGAAGGTCGAGCAGCACGAGGCGCTGAGCCCGACCCGCTATGGCGACTGGGAGAGCAAGGGCATCGCGATCGATTTCTGAGGGGTTGCCGGGCGCCAGGCCGCGACCCCTCACCAAGCTTCGCTAGCCCGCTACGCGAGCAAGCTATGCTATCCTCTCCCGCAAGGGGAGAGGAATGGCACATCGCTGCCCCTCTCCCCTTGCGGGAGAGGATAAGGAGGCTTGGCGACGAAGGAGCCTAGCCGCAGTTGGAGAGGGGGCCGGAAAGCGTATTCAGGACAGCGACTTGAACGTCACCTTCAGCCCGTCCTTCGGCTGCGGGATCGGCCATGCCTTCCATTCCGGCGCATAACCCGGCGCGATCTCGATCGAATAGCGCGTCAGCACCTGCGCCATCAGTATCTTCACCTGCATGTAGGCAAAGTGCAGCCCCAGGCACATGTGCGCCCCGCCGCCGAACGGAACCCACGCGTACTTGTGCCGCTGGCGCACCTGCTCCGGGGTGAACCGCATGGGATCGAACTTTTCCGGTTCGGGCCAGTATTCCTCCATGTGGTGGACGAACTGGGTATTGATGCCGACCGTGGTCCCTGCCGGGATGTGGTAGCCGCCAAACTCGAAGCTCTTCAGCGCCCGGCGCGGCATCGAGGGAACCGGCGGGATCATCCGCAAGGCTTCCTTGAATGCCATTTCGGTCAGCTCGAGCTTGCCGAGATCGTCGTAACCGATGTCACTCTTGCCCCCGGTCACCGCGATGATCTCGGCGCGCAGCTTGTCCTGCCATTCCGGGTTCTTTGCCAGCAGCCAGATCAGCGAAGTCGCGCTGGAGGTGATGGTGTCGTGCGCTGCCATCATCAGGAAGTTCATGTGGTCGACGACCTCGTCGACCGGCAGCAGGGTGCCGTCCTCGCGGGTAGCGGTGGCGAACTGGCTGAACATGTCCTGCCCGCCGCCTTCGGCGCGGCGGCGATGGGTTTCGCGGGTGAAGTAGTCGACCAGGAACTCGCGCCCCTTGACCCCCTTGCGCATCAGCGTGCCGGGCAAAGGCTGGCGGATCGGCGCCACCGAAGCCTGCACCATATAGACGAAGGCTTCGTTGATCCTGTCTGCTTCCGGCCCCCACGGGATACCGATGAAGCTGTCTGCCGCGAGGTCGAGCGTCAGCTTCTTGATTGCCGGGTAGAATTCCATCGGCTGGTCGGCCCAGGTCCGCACGCGCTCGGCGATGCCGCGGTTGAGCGCACCCGAATAGTGCCGCATCGGTTCCGGCTTGAACGCGATGGAGAGCGCCCGCCGGTCGGCCCGGTGATGGTCGAAGTCCATCAGCATGAGCCCGCGCGGGAACAGCTGGTCGAGCACCGGGCCCCAGCCCTGTTCGTTGGAGAAGATCTTGTCGCGATCGAACAGCACCAGCTCGTTGGCGTCCGGGCCGATCAGGGCAACCTGCCAGCCACCGAACGCCCTGTTCTTGTAGACCGGCCCATACTTCGCAATCCGGTCACGCACGAAGCCATGCGGATCGGCCAGCATGGTGAAGGTGTTGCCGACCAGCGGCCAGCCGCCGTCACCGGGAATGTGCGCGAGTTCGGCCGGGTCGGGCACGCCTTCGCGCCAGTGGCCTGGAACAGGGGCGGTGTCGGTTGCGGGGGAGTGAGCGAGTGTAGCCATGACATCCTCTTACTTACGTGAATGTAAGTAACGCGTGAACACCAATCGACAACCCCTCAATTGCATCAGCCAGGTGGCATAAGCCATCCGGCAAGTTCGC
>JAHDXX010000299.1 GCA_023384025.1 Sphingomonadaceae bacterium | reverse complement strand
CTGGGGACCTCGATGGATTCGGACGGCACCCGCGATGGCTACGATGTCGAACTGACCCGGGCGATTGCCGATTCGGTTTCGGTCCCGGTGATCGCGAGCGGCGGGGTCGGCACTCTGGCGCACATGGTCGAAGGGGTCACCCGTGGCCACGCCAGCGCGGTGCTCGCGGCAAGTATTTTCCACTTCGGCCAGCACACCATTGGCGAAGCGCACGCAGCCCTGCGCGCGGCGGGCCTGCCCGCACGCGCCTGATGCCACCTGCCAGACCCGCTCCAAAGCGGGACGGCATGAAAATAGGCGTTGCGCCAGACAGTTGAGGGCGCATGGCGGCATCCATGCGATCGCTTCCCCCCGTTCTTGTGCTCCTTACCACCGCTGCGCCCGCCCACGCCTGGGCCGGGGTGCAGATTCCCGAGCCGAGCAACCTTGCTCTGTTCGGTCTGGGGCTGGTGGGGGTGGCCATCGGGCGCCGCCTGTCGCGCACCCGGCATCAGCGCCGCGACGACTGAGCGGGGATTGACCGCGCGCGCTGCCGCTTCCATGCACGCCGCATGGACACCCTGACCCGCCTCGAACAGACCGTTACCGCGCGCCTCGCCGCCGACCCGGATACGAGCTACGTCGCCAAGCTGCATGCACGCGGCCTGCCCGTAATCGCGCGCAAGCTGGGCGAGGAAGCGGTCGAAACGGTGATCGCCGCGCTCTCCGGCAGCCGCGAGGAACTGGTCGGCGAGGCGGCCGACGTGCTGTTCCACCTCACCGTGCTGCTGGCGGAGAAAGGCGTGCCGCTGGCCGCGGTCATGGCCGAACTCGACCGGCGCGAGGGCGTGTCCGGTCTCGTCGAAAAAGCCAGCAGGAGCGAATGATGGCAGTTGATGCGACCCAACCTTACGACGACAACAATATCTTTGCGAAGATCCTGCGCGGCGAAATACCCTCGACCAGGGTGTACGAGGACGAATGGGCCTATGCCTTCGAGGACATCAACCCGCAGGCGGCGATCCACACGCTGGTGATCCCCAAGGGGCGCTATGTCAGCTGGGATGACTTTTCCGCCAAGGCAAGCGCCGAGGAAATCGCCGGGTTTGTCCGCGCGGTCGGCCATGTCGCCCGCGCGAAGGGGCTCGTCGAGCCGGGCTATCGCCTGCTCGCCAACATCGGCGGGCACGGCCACCAGGAAGTGCCGCACCTGCACGTGCACATCTTCGGCGGGCATCCATTGGGGCCGATGCTCACGAAGTTCTGATTTCGCGCGCATCACCTGGCGTCGGTGCAGCCGGTGCGAGACTGACGCAATCCATCGTATCCGCGAGTCGGTTCATCGAAGCTGCTTGCTAGGCGACTCGCCGCTCCGCTAAGGCCGTTGTTAACGATGGCACTTCACCCGACACCCCCCGGCGGTATCCTTGACGGCACCCGGCATCTCTATGCCGTGCGGGTCTATTACGAGGACACCGACCTGTCGGGCGTGACCTACCACGCGAATTACCTGCGCTGGTTCGAGCGTGCCCGGTCGGACCTGCTGCGCCTGCTCGACATCGACCAGCGCGCGGCGATCGAGGCGGGCACCGGGGCCTACGCGGTGACCGATATCCAGATCCGCTACCTGCGCCCGGCGAAACTCGATGATGACGTGGTGATCGAGACCCGCTGCACCGACATGCGCGCGGCCAGTTGCCGGATGCACCAGCGCGCATACCGGGATTTCGGGCGCGGCGGCGAGCTGCTCACTGAAGCCACCCTGCGCGTCGGCTTCGTCGCCCCTGACGGGCGCCCCGCGCGCCAGCCCGAAGCGTGGCGTGCCGCGTTCCAGACCATCCTTTCCAGCGAAGAAGAGACCCGATGAGCATTCTTGCCATGCTTGCCCCTGCCGCCACCCACAACCGCCTCGATCCGGTGCAGCTGTTCCTCGATGCCGACATCATCGTTCAGGCGGTCATGGTCGGGCTGGTGCTGGCTTCGATCTGGACCTGGATGATCATCGTCGGGTTCAGCCTGCGCATGGCGGGAGTGCGCAAGCGCGCCAACGAGTTCGAGAGCGACTTCTGGGAAGCCGATGATTTCGACGCCTTCATGAAGAACCGCGCGCGCAAGGACATTCCTTCGGCCCGGATCGCCAGCGCCGGGATGTCGGAATGGCGCAAGTCGACCAAGGGCGGGGTCAAGGACCGCGAAGGCCTGCGCCAGCGGATGGCGCTGGCGATGGAGAGCCAGGTCGCACAGGAAGCGGACGAACTTGCCGCGCGGCTCAACTTCCTCGCCACCACCGGCGCGGTTGCACCATTTGTGGGCCTGTTCGGGACCGTGTGGGGGATCATGAACAGCTTCTTCCAGATCGGCGCGCAGGAAAGCTCGTCGCTGGCAGTGGTCGCGCCGGGGATTTCCGAGGCGCTGTTCGCCACCGCAATCGGACTGTTCGCCGCCATCCCGGCGGTGATCGCCTACAACCGCTTCAGCCATTCGGTCGACAAGCTCCAGGCCCGCCTGCAACGCTTTGCTGACCGGTTCCACGCCAGCCTGAGCCGCGAACTGGAGCGGATGTGATGGTGGCAGCCAATACACTCCTCCCCCTTTGGGGGAGGGGGACCGCCGAAGGCGGTGGTGG
>JAHDXX010000017.1:7555-22558 GCA_023384025.1 Sphingomonadaceae bacterium | reverse complement strand
CGGCTACCGCAGCCAGCAGCGCGCCGCCGCAGCGATCAAGGCGGGCCGGTTCGCCAAGTCGGTGGTCCCGGTGGTCGACGACGCAGGCAACGTGATCCTCGACCACGAGGAATACCCGCGCCCCGAAACCACCATGGAAGGCCTCGGCCAGCTCGAACCGGCGTTCACCAAGATCGCCGACGTGCCGATCGACGCGGCGGGCACCACCTTCCGCAAGCTGATCAACCAGAAGTATCCCGACCTCGAGATCAAGCACTTCCACCACGCGGGCAACAGCTCGGGCGTGGTCGACGGCGCGGCGGCGGTGCTGGTCGCCAGCGCGGACTATGCCCGCAAGCATGGCCTCAAGCCCCGCGCGCGGATCGTCGCCACCGCCAACATGGGTGACGACCCGACGCTGATGCTCAACGCCCCGGTCCCGGCGGCGAAGAAAGTGCTGGAGAAGGCCGGCCTGACCACCGACGACATCGACCTCTACGAAATCAACGAAGCCTTCGCGGTGGTCGCCGCCAAGTTCGTGCGCGACCTCGGGCTCGACTGGGACAAGGTCAACGTCAACGGCGGCTCGATTGCCCTGGGCCACCCGATCGGCGCCACGGGGTCGATCCTGATCGGCACCGTGGTCGACGAACTCGAACGGCGCGGCGGGCGCTACGGCCTCGTCACCATGTGCGCGGCGGGCGGCATGGCCCCGGCGATCGTGGTCGAGCGGCTCGACGACTTCGTCGACTGAGCGCAGGGCCATGTTCGACCTTGCCGACCCGGCCGCGCTGGGCTTCGACGCTGACCGGCTCGCCCGGATCGCGCCCTTCCTGACCGAGGCCTATGTCGGCCCCGGCAAGCTGCCGATGGTGCAACTGCTGGTCGCGCGCGATGGCCAGCCGGTGCATCACCTCAACCTCGGCACGATGGGCGAAGGGCGCGGGCCCTTGCGCGAGGACGCGCTGTTCCGCATCGCCAGCATGACCAAGCCGGTCACCTCGATCGCCTTCATGCAGCTGGTCGAGCAGTGCAAGGTCGCACTGGAGGACCCGGTCACCCGGGTGTTCCCCGAGTTCGCGGAGCTGGCCGTCTATGCCGGCGGCGGGGGTTCGATCCCGTTCATGCCCGGGCGCAAGGCCGCGCCGATGCGCTTCGTCGATCTGCTGACGCATATGTCCGGCCTCACCTACGGGCTGCAGAACCGGACCAATATCGACGCGCTCTACCGCGAGCACAACTTCGACTTCGCGCGGCGGCACCTCGATTCGGACGAGTTCGTCGCGCGGCTGGCCAAGCTCCCGCTCGAATTCGATCCCGGCACCCGGTGGAACTACTCGGTGGCGACCGACGTGCTCGGCATCGCGGTCGAGCGGATTTCCGGCCAGCGGCTGGGCGACTATTTCGCCGAACACATCTTCGAACCCCTCGGCATGGTCGACACCGCCTTCGGCACCACCGAGGACAACCACGCGCGGCTGGTCGACGCCTACCAGTACCAGCCGGGCAAGGCCGCCAAGCTGCTCGATGCGGGGCCCGCCAGCAGCCTGATCAAGCCCGCCCGGTTCGACAGCGGCGGCGGCGGGCTGATCGGCACGCTGGCCGACTATCACCGCTTCGCCACCATGCTGGTGAACGGCGGCGAGCTCGACGGCGCGCGGATCGTGTCGCCCAAGACGCTCGCCCTGATGACCGCCAACCACCTGCCCGGCGGCGCCGACCTGACCCAGCTGTCGCAGAGCATGTTCTCCGAAAGCCAGAACGCCGGGGTCGGCTTCGGCCTCGGCTTCGCGACGGTGATCGACCCGGCGAAGACGCTGATGCCCGCGAGCAAGGGCGAGTTCTACTGGGGCGGCGCCTATTCGACCGCGTTCTTCGTCGACCCGGTGGAGCAACTGACCATGGTGTTCATGACCCAGGTCTATCCCTCCAGCGCCTATCCGATCCGGCGACAGCTGAAGACGCTGATCTACGCGGCGCTGAGCGAGAGCCGGGGGTAAGGGTGTATGTGGTAGTGTTGGCTAATGGAGGACCTAGCGGAAGTTTGGACCGAGTCGTCTGATATGATGACCGACGTTTCACCAAGCGCTATTTCGTAGCCTCAAGTCGGCAATGTCAGCGCTAGAGCGCCGCCAATTTCCTTTCTGGTGGACAGGGCAATTTTGAATTTAGTCTTCCCTTGGTCTGGCTTTGTAGCGTTTGGATCACGCGGAGCAAACAAGCTGCGAGGCGTATAATCCGATTTCAGCAGTGCGAGACTAGCGGAGCCACTTTCACTCGAAGAGTGGGTCTGCTTCTTCGCCTTTATCATTCTCGGACACACTATCGTCCACGAGCTCGAGAAGGCCTCTCTGGAACTTCGCGAACATCTCCAACTTGACGAAATCCATCCTTTTTGGCTTGCCGCCTTTGACCTCAATTAGGAGCCAGCGGTTATCGCCAAGCTGAATCTTGAAATCCGGCTCCACCGACGTCCGACCTACCGCCTCTACAATGCGGGGTACAGGTGGCACGTCCCGAGGGCGCGGTGCGGACGCAGTTGCTGCATGCGCCGGTTCATCCTGCGATTGGCGCGCATTTGAGTACCTCCCACCAGCGGAGTTTACAAGCTCTTGACCTGCGAGAAAGGCAGATAGCGCTTTATCCGCTGCGTCGCCAACGTAACCCTGCTGGGTCAGCCACCAGCGCAGGGTCTGTTCACTAGGCGTGTCCTCGCCGTATTCCTCAAGGATGCTTTGATAGAGGTTTGGGGCGTTGAACGCTTCATGAAGCGCATCAACGTAGTCTGCGCTATCCTTGGGAGCCTCTAGAATTGCCAGCGCGGTGCGCGATACCGACAGTGCATCCTCGCGACCGTCGATAAGGCCATACGCTCTAATCGCGCCAATTTTCGACAGCGCGCGGCCATTCAGGCTTGAATACCCCAGATGACTTGCGAGCGTCTCGCGCGGAAACTTGGCGCGCTTCTCGGCTTGGTAGACCTTTCGAATCATTTCGATCGCATCCCCCAAACTGACGCTTGGGTAATTCGGGCTTCGGCTTCGTGCGGCCATGGCGAGATGTCTCCGTTGGAAGAAATTGCCATATAGTGGAGAATAATATTATTCGCAAGAGTTAGTGAGCACCCCTATTGTGCCACCTTCGCTTTCCAGCTAAAGGGCTATTTCAAGAATAGGAGGAAACCATGCCGCCACCCGTATGATCGCTCGAGCGCCGCGAGAAACTGACTTGCGCTGCGGGCAGAAGCCTTAGGGTCAGGCCGGATCGGAGAGCTTAGGACCTCTACCGACCCGGTGGGCAAAACCCATTAACGACTGTGCCCCCGTGGCGAAACGGTAGGCGCGCCAGCATAGGATGCTGGTGGCCTTTAGCCTTCCCGGCTCAATACCGGGCGGGGGCACGTTTTTATAACCTACTTAGGTAAAGAAGTGAAGTGATATGGCGTCCCGCGGGTCGATCATCATTGGCGAGGTCGAGTATGACTGCTCGCATCTTGATCCCTTTATGGTGGAGCTTAGACCCCACAGCGAAGGGACGCGCGGCTATAGGGTGCTGGTCTCGTTCAGCTGTCATACGTTTACGCGGGAGGCTAAGGAGGACGACCCACCCGAATTCATCTATGAGGAAGGTGGAGAGGTTCGTTGCTTTTGCCAGGACCGATATCTCGCTTCCAAGGGCCTCAAGGCGATGATCCACTACCACTGCAATGGCAGGGCCTATTTCAGCGAGAAGCGAAATTTCATGCTGATAGAACAGCCCCTTGGCGGACCGCCTTATGCAGTCTTCTTCAACGTTGAGCGCGCCAAGTTGAAGAGCGCGGATGCCGTCATGTTCGTGGCCAGCGCATATGAGAAGCCCAATCTGCCAGCAAAAAGCCGTTTACCCTCAATCACTTTCCGCACATTGATTCACAAGACGGTACGTGGGGAAAAAATCAGCAAGCCAAAAAAATAGCCTCCCCGAGGGGAGGCTATGTGCGAGAGATCCCATTTCTTCCGCGATCCGCGAAACCCTTTCGGGCGGGTTGCTGTTTCTCACTCGCAATCAGCAAGCATGCATTTACGCGCAAAGCTTAAAGAATCAAGATACAATGCGACGAATGGTGCATCGCATGCCACCCTCATGCCATGACGTTGCCTTAGGTCAGTCGCTTTCAAATCACACTTTCCAGCATACTCAGAATTCCGGGGACACTACAGAATTCCGGGGACACTATACCAACTCCCTCTGCGCCTCTCCTTTCCTCTGCGGCCTCTGCGTGAAACAAACTGGCGCAGCGCGTAAGATCAGGGTGCCCCTCCACCACTTCGTGGTCCCCCTCCCCCTGCCGGGGAGGAATGGCGCTGCTCTGCCACCTGAAAACTGGACCGTTTCGAGCTAGAGTTTTCCGCCGTAGACATCCTTGGCTGGACGAGGAGTTACGGCATGAAGGCATCGAAGTTCACGGACGCGCAGAAGGCGTTCGTCATCAAGCAGGGCGAGGAAGGCACGCCGGTGGCGGAGGTGTGCCGTAAGGCAGGTATCAGCCAGGCGACTTACTTCAACTGGAAGAAGAAATACGCGGGGCTGATGCCGTCGGAGATGCGACGTCTGCGTGATCTGGAAGATGAGAACGGCCGACTGAAGCGGATCGTCGCTGACCTGACGCTGGACCGCGAAATGCTGCAGGATGTCATCAAACGAAAGCTCTAAGGCCGGATCGGAAGCGCGAGATTATCGACGCTGTTCGGCAGGACTGGCAGGTGACGATCCGTAGGGCATGTTCTGCCTTGCAGTTTGATCGGTCGACCTATCACTACCAGTCCCGCCGAACCGATCCGGCCTTTCTGAAGAAGCGCATCAAGGAGATCTGCGAGACCCATGTCCGCTATGGTTATCGGCGTGTGTATTACATCCTGCGTCGGGACGGTTGGCATGTGAACCTGAAGAAGGTCTACAGGCTTTACAGGGAGTTGGGCCTGCAGCTGCGCAACAAGACGCCCAAGCGGCGAGTGAAGGCGAAGCTGCGAGAGGATCGTGCGCCGGCGGTCCGACCGAACGATGTCTGGGCAATGGACTTCGTGCACGATGAGCTGGCGACTGGTCGCAAGCTGCGGATCCTGACGGTGGTGGATACGTTCTCCCGGCTATCGCCGGTGATCGATCCCCGGTTCAGCTATCGCGGTGAGGACGTGGTCGCCACGCTGGATCAGGCATGCAGGAAGATCGGCTATCCGAAGACGATCAGGGTGGACAATGGCAGTGAGTTTATCTCTCGGGACATGGATCTGTGGGCTTACCAACGCGGTGTGATCCTGGACTTCTCCCGCCCTGGCAAGCCCACGGACAATGCCTTTATCGAAGCGTTCAACAGCAAGCTGCGCAGCGAATGCCTGAACGCTCACTGGTTCCTGAATCTGCAAGATGCTTGCGAAAAGCTGGAGGCCTGGCGTAGACACTACAACGAAGAACGACCGCACAGCGCGATCGGGAATATCCCCCCGATCATGCTGGCAAACTCAGCCGGTGAAACCAGCCCACCGGACCTGAACAAGGCGGAAAACTCCAGACCCGAGCGGTCCAAGGTTGGGTAGCAGTGCAGAAGGAGCAAAACTCTACCTCTGAGTGGTAACAATCTGGGGAGCACGTCACATACGTGCTACATCAACGCGAGCGGCTTGACGATCGACCCCGATTCCGGCTGGCTTTCGACCTGGTCGCACCCTGACCGGCCCGTACCGGCGATCCGCATGATCGGCGACGAACTCTTTGTCATCGAGAATGGACGGCCTGATCCTGAAGTCTATCCGGATGCCGACTTTGTATCTTGCGGCGCCCGTGCAAGCTTTGAGGCTGGAGCGCACTTGCCGGTCGATCGCAAGGTCATCGAATCGATCCTCGCCGACAGTGATTTCTGACAGCGACCGGCTGATGATCCGCTACCATCGCGGCATGGCAGCCATGGCCATGTCGTCCGGAGGATGTGGACACATGGGCACGTGCTGCTGATCGGTGATGAAGGTTTGCTCAGCCCTCGCTGGAGCGACAACCGGGTCCTCTCGATAGCAGTCCGGGCCATGCACCATAAGTGTTACGCCAAGTCAGCTTCCTTTCCGACGGGACATGGAGAGCGCCTTGACGTCGGACCCCGCTCGGTTTCGAACCCACAGGGGCAAACGCGTCTCAAAACCGCAAACACGAAGAAGTTGCGTCCTAGTTTTGTCCGGCGCCCCCAAATCTCTCAGGTTTCACCCTCATATTTGCCCAAAATTTCCATCGGCAAAAATGCAAATGGGGAAAAATATATCAAATATTGTTCCTGATTTATCTCAAAATCTTATTTAATGAATATCTTCATGCTCATTGGCGATATATTGAGACATCTTCTTGTGTGGGATTACTTGGCGGAGCAGGAGGGATTCGAACCCTCGATACGGTTTTGCCGTATACACACTTTCCAGGCGTGCGCCTTCGACCACTCGGCCACTGCTCCGCGTCCTTGTCTGCACTATCGCTTCGCTACTTGAGTGCGGGGATCACGGTAACTGACCCTCGGCCTCAAGATGCGCAAAGCGCGATAGGCCAACAAGAAAGCGCGCGGATAGACGCGGGTTCCCTCTTTCGCAAGGCACTTTGCGGTGGCAGACCATGGCGATGAGAAACACCCTCCTCGCCACCGCCGCCCTCGCCTTGTCCCTGCCGCTCGCCGCGCAGGATGGCCCTGCCCCTTCGCCGGGCGAGATTGTTGCGCAGGCTGCGGCCGGTGAATGGGTGGCCATTCCGGCGGAACAACTGCTGGTGATGACGCTCGCGCCGGATGTGGAAGGAAACGCACGGCAGGTCACGATCCAGCTGATGCCGCCGCCGTTCAGCCAGGGCTGGATCGACAACATCCGCCTGTTCGCGCGCTCTGGCTGGTACGACGGGATCTCGGTCAACCGGGTGCAGGACAACTACGTCGTCCAGTGGGGCGATCCGAACTACGACAACCCGGAAGCGACCGGCGAGACGAAGCCGCTGCCCGAGGGGCTGAAGGTGGTGGGGGAGGCTGAGTATTCTGTGTCCAGTGACAACCTCCCTGCTATGGTTTTCGAATGGCAACCTTGGGATGATCTCGTTCGTGTTGCGCAATCATGCAATGCTTTCCGTGCGATAAGCCTCACCGGTTGTAATGACGAACTACAGCGGGACCAGTTTGCCTGGGCTAACCATCTCAATGGCTGGCCAATTGCCAATAACGGCAATTCTGCTTGGCCCACCCACTGCTACGGCATGGTCGGGGTCGGGCGGAACCTGTCGCCGGACACCGGCTCGGGGGCGGAGCTCTACACCGTGATCGGCCATGCGCCGCGTCACCTTGACCGCAACATCGCGCTGGTCGGGCGGGTGATCGAGGGGATGGAGCACCTCTCCTCGCTCCCGCGTGGCAAGGGCGCGCTGGGGTTCTACGGGCCGGACGAGGTGCACAAGCGGACCCCGATCCTGACCGTGCGCGTGGCAAGCGACCTGCCTTCCGCCGAGCAGCCGAGGTTCGAATACCTCTCGACCGAAGGCGAAACCTTCGCCCGCTACGCCGAAGCCCGCGCCAACCGCCGCGATCCGTTCTTCAACGTGCCTGCCGGCGGCGCGGATATCTGCAATATCCCGGTGCCGGTGCGGCGGGTGGCGGAGTGACTTTCAGGTTCACGCAGAGACGCAGAGGAAAAAGGGAGACGCAGAGGGATAGTGCCGCCGCGCAGCGGCTTAATATCTCACACAAAGACACGAAGAGGGCAGTCCAGATGCGATCCGCGCTGCCCCCTTTGTGGCTTCGTGTGAACCATACTGCGGCTTCGCCGCATCCTTCCTCTCCGCGTCTCCCCTTCTCCTCTGCGTCTCTGCGTGAAACCAAATGAACGACACCATCACTCTCACCGCACCCCTCACCCGCTGGCAGGGGGACCGCGGCACCTATCACCTGCTGGTTATCACCGGCGAACCGGCCGAGGCGCTGGCGATGCATGCGCGGTTGCGGCGGCTGGAGTATGGCCGCCAGCGCGGGTTCGGCTCGGTCAAGGTGACCGCGCGGATCGGCGATACGGAATGGAGCACGTCAGTGTTCCCGCAGAACCAGTCGACCGAGTGGATCCTGCTGGTCAGCCGCAAGGTGGTGCGGTCGGAGGACCTTGCCGAAGGCGGGCCTGTGACCGTCGAGCTGGAGCTGCTCTAGATCCGCTCCGCCTGCGCGATGGAATCGCTGGCGCGCAGGGCGCTGAGGATGCGGGTGAGATGCGCGAGGTCCTGCACCTCCAGGTCGACCTCGTAGGCCGAGAACGGGTGTTCCTTCTGCACGTGCGCCAGCGTCTTCACGTTGGCGAGGTTCTGCGCGAAGATCCCGGCCATTTCCGCCAGCGTGCCCGGCCGGTCGTACAGTGTCACCCGCAGCCGCCCGACCGCACCAATGCTCTGCTTGCCCCATGACAGGTCGAGCCAGTCGGCATCGATACCGCTCGCCAGCTCCATGCAGTCGATCGCATGGACCACCACCCGCTCGCCCGGCACGCGCAGGCCGACGATCCGGTCGCCGGGCACCGGATGGCAGCAGTCGGCGAGCTGGAACCCGACCCCGGCGGTGAGCCCGCGGATCGAGATCGCCCGGTCCTGCCGCGCCCAGTCCACCGGCACTTCCATGTCGGCAGTGCAGCCGGGCACCAGCGCCTCCATCACCGCGCGATCCTCGATCCGGCCCGCGCCGATCTGGTACATCAGCTCGTCCTCGTCCTCGAGATCGAGCCGCTTTGCCGCCTCGCGCGTTGCCTTCTTGCCGATCTTGGCCGGGACCCGGCTGGCAATCTCGTCAAACAGCATGCGGCCGAGGCTGGCGACTTCCTCGCGTTCCTTCAGCCGCACCGCACGCCGGATCGCCGCGCGCGCCTTTCCGGTGACGACAAAGCCCAGCCAGGAAAGCTGCGGTTCGGCAGCCTTGCCCTTGATGATCTCGACCACGTCGCCGTTGTTGAGCGGCGTGCGCAACGGCATGTGGCGCCCGTTGATCTTGGCACCGACCGTCTGCGCGCCGAGATCGGTGTGGACCGCGAAGGCGAAGTCGACGGGGGTCGAGCCCTTGGGCAGCTGGTGCAGCGCACCCTTGGGCGTGAACGCAAAAATCCGGTCCTGGTAGATCGCAAGGCGCGTGTGCTCGAGCAGTTCCTCGGCATCGTGGCTGGCATCGACGATCTCGATCAGGTCACGCAGCCAGCCAACCTGCCCGTCAGGCTTGTCGCCCTGCTTGTACGCCCAGTGGGCGTCGAGGCCAAACTCGTTGGTCTGGTGCATGTCACGCGTGCGCACCTGCACCTCCACCCGCATCGAATTCTCGTACATCAGCGAGGTGTGCAGGCTGCGGTAGCCATTGGTCTTGGGGGTGGAGATATAGTCCTTGAACCGGCCCGGCAGGAACTGCCAGGTGGTGTGGAGCACGCCCAGTGCGCTGTAGCAGTCCGCCTCCGTCTCGGTGATGACGCGGAAGGCCATGATGTCGGTCACCTGCTCGAAGCTGACGTGCCGCTCCGCCATCTTGCGCCAGATCGAATAGGGGTGCTTCTCGCGGCCCGAGACCTCGACCCTGAGCCCGGCTTCGGCCAGAGCCTGCTTGATCGCGAGCGCAATGGCATCCACCTGCCCGCCGTCCTGCCGCCGGATCTGCTCCAGCCTCCCGGTGATCGTGGCATAGCCTTCCGGCTCGAGCTGCTCGAATGCCAGCAACTGCATCTCGCGCATGTATTCGTACATGCCCACCCGCTCGGCGAGCGGAGCGTAGATATCCATCGTCTCGCGCGCGATGCGCTGGCGCTTTTCCGGTGACTTGATGAAGTGCAGCGTGCGCATGTTGTGCAGCCGGTCGCCCAGCTTGACCAGCAACACGCGGATATCCTCGCTCATCGCCAGCAGGAACTTACGCAGGTTTTCCGCCGCCCGTTCGTTCTCGGGCATGGCTTCGATCTTGGAAAGCTTGGTCACCCCGTCAACCAGCCGGGCGACATCGGGGCCGAAGTTGTCCTCGATGTCCTCGATCGTCGCCAGCGTGTCTTCCACGGTATCGTGGAGCAGCGCAGTCATGATCGTTTCCTGGTCGAGCTGGAGATCGGTCATCAACCCGGCCACTTCGACCGGATGGCTGAAATAGGGATCGCCACTGGCGCGCTTCTGCGTGCCATGTTTCTGCACGGTGTAGACATAGGCGCGGTTGAGCGCCGCCACATCGGCGTCAGGATCGTACCGGGCAACCCGCTCAACAAGTTCGTATTGGCGTAACATGTTCCGTGATGATGGGAGCACTATCGGTTCAAGAGCAAGCGGAAAGAGAGCACCTGATACTCAAGCTCGATGAGCTTGACTCATACCTCTCGCCCCACCCCCCGCCCGGCCACCACTGATACCACTAGGATATGGGGGCCGGGCGGGGAGGTGGGGCGGGAGGTGCATGGGTTCACGTCAGTGAACCTTCGTATAAGCATGGCCATGGCGACGCAGGGTCATGGCAAGGATCATAACGGCTATTGCAATCAGGACCGTCGAAAGGATGAACGGCGCACCCGGGAAGTAGATGCCAACGGGATCAGCGAAGCGCGCGAACACCCCGGTCATGACGGGCGGCCCGAGAATTGCAGTCAGGCTGATGGTGCTGGCAATCGAGCCTTGCAGCTCCCCTTGCGCATCTTCCTCCACCCTCGACGACATCATCTGCTGCATCGCCGGGAAGCACAGCCCGGTCACCGAGCCGACAATGATTCCGGCAATCGCCACGCCGGTCGTCGGCGCAAAAGCAAGCAGCAGGAAGCAGGGAACGCCGAAAAACAGGCTGACCGACGCGGTTCGGACAGGCCCAAATCGGGCAATCGCGCGCCCGGCGAACACCCCTTGCGCCAGGCCAAGCAAGACACCGAAAAATGTCACCGTCATTCCGATGACCACAGGGCTCCAGCCAAAACTGGCAGTTCCGTAATATGCCCAGACAGAAATCTGTGCCTGACTGGCCAGCTGCATGAAGAAGACCGTTATCAGGCAACCCATCACCAGCGGATACCGCCCCATCCGGGCGATGCTCCCCAGCGGGTTGGCACGCAGCGGATCGAACGGTCGCCTGCGCTCCGCTGGCAAGGTCTCGCGGAAGTACACGAGCCCCAGCAGCACACCCGCAAGGCATAGGGAGGCGGAAAATGCGAATGGCAAGCGATCTCCGAACTGCCCGACCAGCCCGCCAATGGCCGGACCCAGCACAAATCCGGCGGCCCCGGCCCCGCCCAACATCCCGAACGCCGCCCCGCGCCGTTCCGGCGAAATCGAATCCGCAATGCAGCTGTTGGCCGCCGCCCAGCTAGCCCCCATTACGCCGGAAACCAGACGCCCGGCAAACAGCCAGGCCAGAGTGGGCGCCCATGCCATCACCGCATAGTCGATGCCGAGGAGAGCCAAGGTCAGCAACAGCACCGGCCGGCGCCCGAAACGGTCACTGAGCCCGCCAATCACTGGGGCAAAGAGGAACTGCATTGTGGCGTAAGCAAACAGCAGCCAGCCACCGATCTCCGCCGCGTGATCGATGCCCTTACCGCTCATCCCCTGGATCAGCGACGGCATGACCGGCACGATCAGGCCGATGCCTGCCGTGTCGACAAACACGATCATCGCCAGGATGGCGAGGTTCCGATTCATAAAATTCCCCCGATCCACCAGAATGGTAGACCTGCCGGGAACCTTAGGGCGAGAGCATTCGCCCAGAGCAATCAAATGACGGAAACGCGTTGCCTGTCGGCAACAGATCACTTCCGGGGCAACGCCACCCCAAAGTCAGGTCAACCGCCGTAGGGATCGCACAGTTCGAGGTATTCGTTGAACACCGCGAACACGCCGAGCGTGTCTTCGGCGGCCATCTTGCCTTCGATCTGCTGGGTGAGGGTATTGGCCGCGGCTTCGAAATCGGTCGCGACCTGCTCCGGCTGGTCCGATTTCTCGGTCATTGCCAGCATGACCCAGCTTTCAGCCCGGGCTTCGGCAGCCTTGCCCTCTTCGGTGTCTTCACCGTTGAAGCCCGACATGAAGGCGTTGAACACACCGCACTTGAGCTTGGTGTCATAGGGCGCATCGGTTTGCTGCTGCTGCGCGCTGGCAGGGCTGGCAAGAACGGCAGCAACGGCCAGCGGGGCCATCAGCAGGCGGGTAAAGCGCATGGAACAAGTCCCTTTCGACATTGGACGGGGGCCGGCACCACAGCGATGGCCGGAAGGACCCCCATCCCCCTGCCCCAATCCTCCGGTCGGGATGACCGCAGTCTGAATGGGCGAAATCCGCCGAACCCGAACCAAAGTCCAGTGAAAAGCGATGTCGCAAAGATGACGCGGGCTGTCAGTCCGCGCGCACGATCCGGTCGACCGCACGCTGGGTGACGGTGTGGTAGCTGGCGCGGGTCTGGCCGTAGATGCGGCGGGCAATCGGCTGGCCCCACTCGCCCTCGCCCATCAGGGTGGCGAACAGCGGACGGACGAACTTGGTGCGCCCAACATTCGACAGGAACCGCTCGGCTTGCGGCACTGCCGGTTCATACCGGTTGGCCAGGGCGAGGCGCAGCCACAGGAACAGCTCCTCGTTGTTGCCGGTGGTCGACAGGCCCAGCGTCTCGTCCAGCCGGGCCAGTTCCCCGGCAGTGCGCTCTGCAGGAACATTCTGCAGGAACCGCTGGCGTTCGGCCGATGTCCACGCGCGCCAGCCCTGCGGCAGGTCGCCGGATGCGGCATAGGCCGCGTTGGCCGCATCGATCGCGGCAAAGGCCGCCGGATCGGGTTGGGCAAAGTTGGCGGGCAAGCCGGGGCCGTAGATCCATTCGCGCAGCCGCAGGCGCGCAGCCTCGTCCTCACTGCCGGCGAGGTTGGCCTTGAGATCCTCGTAGATCATCGCCGAGGTGGCGGGCTGGAAGGCGTGCTTGTCGAACCACTGGCGCAACCAGGCATCGAAGCGCTCGCGACCCACGTCCTGCTCCAGCGTGCGCAGGAAGGCCGCGCCCTTGTTGTAGATGATCGCGGACCCGGCGCTTTCAGTGCCGTCGGGCTGGTGCAAGGCCGTGCCCGGCGCATCGACGCCGACTTCGGCCAGCGTTTCCATGATTGCCATGGTATCGAGCGCAACTTCCTGTCGCGCGCGCTTGGCGCCGTAGATTTCCTCGACGATGCGGTTTTCGAAATAGCTGGTCACCCCTTCGTTTAGCCAGCCATCGCCCCACACCGCGTTGGTGACGAGGTTGCCCGACCAGGAATGTGCCAGTTCATGCGCGACCAGACCGGTCAGGCTGCGATCCCCGGCGATGAAAGTCGGGGTGAGGAACGTCATCACCGGGTTCTCCATCCCGCCATAGGGGAAGGCCGGCGGCAGCACGATCATGTCGTACCGGCCCCAGCGATAGGGGCCGTAAAGCGATTCCGCCGCCTCCACCATCGCTTCGGTCTCGACCACTTCGGCATGCGCCTTGTCGAGCATGGCGGGTTCAGCCCACACCCCGGTGCGCGGACCGATGGCACGGAAGTCGATATCACCCGCCGCAATTGCAATCAGATAGGGTGCGACCGGCTTGTCCATGGCGAAACGGAAGGCGCGTTTGCCGCCGGCCAGTTCCTCGGGTTTGCCCTGAAGGATGCCTGACATGACCACGTCGAGTGGTTTGGGCGCGACAACGCGCGCTTTCCAGGTCTGGCGAATGCCGGGGCTGTCCTGCGTCGGGATCCAGCTGCGGTTGAGGATCGCCTGCCCCTGGCTGAACAGGAACGGGTGGACTTTACCGGCGGTCTGTTCGGGCGCGAGCCATTGCAGGGCGGATGCCTGCGGATTGGCCGCGTAGCGGATCACCACCTGCCGCGCATCGCCCAGCGTGATCGACAGCGGCGCGCCCTTCTCGCCCGCTGCCTCGCCCATGCTCCACACAAGCGGGTTGCCCGCGGTGTCGGTTATGCTCTCGATCTGCAACCCGTCGCTGTCGAGCACGATCTGGCGCGCGCCCGGCTGCGCCAGCACATCAAGCATGGCGGTGCCGCGCACGGCCTTGCCGGCAAAGTCCAGCTCCAGATCCAGTGCGACATGGGTCACCCGCGCTTCCTGCGGCCGGGCATAGGTCGAGGTGTCGAGTGCATCAGCCGAAGTCAGGATCGGCGCGACGAGGCGCGGTGCCTCAGTCGACGGAGCGGTCGAACAGGCCCCGAGTGAAAGTGCCAGTGAAAGGGCAAGAGCAAGATTGCGCATGGAAATTCCGTGGTTGCTTCGCTGTGGCTCAGGCCGTGGCGACAAGATTGCCGTCGATTAGGGCAAGGCCGGGCGGGCTGGCAAGCGGGCCGCACCGCCCATGCTGTTCAGTCCCGTCCGCCAGCGAGAAGCGATAGCCGTGCCAGGGGCAGGCAATCCGGCCATCATGGCCCGGCTCCGCCCCACCCAGCGGACCGAGCATGTGCGGGCAAACCGCTGCATGGGCGATCCAACGCCCGCCCAGGTACCGCGCCACGAACGACCCGGTCGCGAGCCGGAAGGGATGAGGCAGGTGGCGGGCAAGCTGGGCTTCCGGGCCAAAGTCGTGGCTCGCCGGTGCCGAACCGCCTTGGCCGGACCTGAGGTCGAGTGCGGACTGGCGCGCGACCATCAGCGCCTCGTCCTCGTCGTAGAGGCGCGCATACTGGCTTTCGAGGATCGCCCGGATCATCGCTTCCTGCCCGGCATCGTCAGGGCGGGCTGGCAGCAGGAACCGGACATCGATCGCTATGCCCCCGCCTTCGCGTGCGGTGGCAACGGTGTGGATCCTGATACCGGCGCCCGGCCCCTCGACAACGGTCGTGACCCAGGCATTGGCCGGGCGGTCAACCAGCAGCTCGATCAATTGCGTGCCGGCGCCATCCCCGGGCAGTTGCACCTTGGCGCGCCAGCCCCAGTCGCCTTCACCGGCCAGTGCAATTGCGGCGAACGAGCCGGGATGGACGAACGGCAAATGCTCCCAGTCAAACGCGTTCTCGATCATCCGGGCCAGCGAGACCGGCA
>JAHDXX010000017.1:0-7545 GCA_023384025.1 Sphingomonadaceae bacterium | reverse complement strand
CTGCTCCAGCGCCGGATAGTCGATCGTATTCGCCCGGTTCGCGAGAGCCGATTGTTCGGCTGCGGTCAGTTCCACTGATTCCAAGGCAATTGGGCTAGTCAAGGTTTTCCCTTTCACCGGCTGGCAGTATAGGCGTTTCTGCGGATAAGCGGGCTGAGTGAACTTACACCACCAAGAGTTATCACGCATGGATGAACCAGCGTCAGACCCTTGGCGAAAATGTTCCGCACCGGCGCGAGCGCAGCCGTCTGGCGACGCAACTTCCAGTACAGCTGACGTCTCTCGGCAGCCGGCAGCGGGGAATCCTCTTGGACCTCTCTCTCACAGGAGCCCAGGTTTTCGTAAGTCGAATATCGCTGACGTGTGAACCACCCGACCTGCGCGGCGACATGATGCTTCAATGGTGTAACTATGAGGCGTTCGGCCGGGTAATCTGGCAGCATCGAGACACAGACGGATCATGGGCGGGCATAAAGTTTGATAGGGTCCTGACCCCGTCAGTGGTTATCGGGACACGCGACCAGCAGGATGAAATCAGTCGACAGGGTGGGCTCGAATACCTCCATCGTCGCGAGGTCAGGGATTGGGTCACAGGTTCAGAAAGTTCTCAAAGGTTCTGATTCAGCTCCATACCGCTTCCGGGGGCAGGCTCATCAGGATGGCGTCGATATTGCCGCCGGTTTTCAATCCGAACAGCGTCCCCCGGTCGTAGACCAGGTTGAACTCGGCATAGCGCCCCCGCCATTCGAGCTGGGTCTGCTTTTCCTCCGGCGTGAAGGTGCTGTCCATCCGCCGCCGGACCAGCCTGGGGAACACGTCGAGGAATGCTTCGCCCACGTCGCGGGTGAAGTGGAAATTGCGCTCGAACGCCGGATCGTCGTCGCATTCCAAGTGATCGTAGAAGATCCCGCCGACCCCGCGATGGACCCCGCGGTGCGGGATGAAGAAATAGTCGTCGGCCCACTTCCTGAAGCGCTCGTAATAGGTCGGGTTGTGCGCGGCGCAGGCAGCGCGGAAGCGGGCATGGAACTCCTCGGTATCCTGGTCGTAGGGAATCGGCGGATTGAGGTCCGCCCCGCCACCGAACCATGCCTTGCCCGTCGTCAGGAACCGGGTGTTCATGTGCACCGCGGGCACATGCGGATTGGCCATATGCGCCACCAGGCTGATGCCCGTCGCCGAAAAGCCCGGGTTCTCCGCGCTCGCCCCGTTGATCGTCGCAGCGAACTCCGGCGCGAAGTTGCCCCGGACGGTCGAGACATTGACGCCGACTTTCTCGAACACCTTGCCTTTCATCAGCCCGCGCGTACCGCCGCCAGGATCGGCATTGCCCGCTTCCTCGCGGGTCCACGGGCTGTACTCGAAGGCGGCGTCCGAACCCGCTTCGCGCTCGATCGCCTCAAATTCGGCGCAGATGCGGTCACGCAGGGTTTCGAACCACGTCCGGGCGCGGGCGGAATGGGCTTTCCAGTCAGTCATGCCAGCCTCTTGCCAAGCCATGGGCCGTGCGGCAAGAGCGGGCCATGGTTCCCCTTTCGTTCGCTGGTGAGGAAATGGCGCTGGTGCAGGGCCGCGCGCTGTACTGGCCGCGCGAGCAGGCGCTGCTGGTTGCTGACCTGCATCTGGAGAAGGCAAGCTGGTTCGCCGCGCACGGGCAGATGCTGCCCCCGTACGATTCGCGGGAGACGCTGGAGCGGGTGGCGCTGGCAATCCGTGAAACGGGCGCGCGCCGGGTCTACACCCTGGGCGACAATTTCCACGACGATCATGGCGCGGCGCGGCTCGAACCCCATGCCGCCGGGATGCTCGCCGCACTCACCCGCGCAACCGACTGGGTGTGGATCACCGGCAACCATGACGAGCGGCTCGGCACTGGCGTAGGCGGCACCGTGGTGGACGAACTGGCGGTGGCAGGCATGATCCTGCGCCATATTGCCCGGCCAGGGGAAACCAGGGCGGAACTGTCCGGCCATTTCCACCCCAAGCTGCGGGTTACGGTAAAGGGCCGCCATCTCGCCCGCCCTTGCGCCATTATCGGCCGATCTTCAGGCGGGGCGGAACGCATGATCCTGCCCGCGTTCGGCACCCTGACAGGGGGGATGGATGCGGCTGCGGCAGAGATCCGCGCCGCGCTCCAGCCAGCCCGTGCCATCGACGCGGTGTTGCCCGCAGGACGCAAGCTGGCACAATTCCCGCTCTGGCGCGCTGCTGCCTGAGTATTGCCACTGGCGAATCCGCTTCGGGGGCCCTAGATAGCCGCCACAACAAACGGCAACTTCAGGAGAATGCCCCATAGCCCGTCCACCCCGGCGCATGCTGCAACCGCCCGTCAAGAGCGGCCCGCGCTTCGATCAGATGATTCAGGTACCCAAGGTGCGCGTGATTGACCACGAGGGCGAAAACCTCGGCGTGATGTACACCCGCGCAGCTATCGAACAGGCAGCCGAGCTCGGCCTCAACCTGGTTGAAGTCTCGCCCAACGCCGATCCGCCGGTGTGCAAGTTCCTCGATGTCGGCAAGTACCGCTACGAGGCGCAGAAAAAGGCCAACCTCGCCCGCAAGACGCAGAAGACGCAGGAGATCAAGGAGATCAAGATGCGTCCGAACATCGACGATCACGACTATGACGTGAAGATGCGGAGCGTGAACAAGTTCATCGAAAACGGCGACAAGGTGAAAGTCACCCTTCGCTTCCGCGGGCGTGAAATGGCGCACCAGCAGCTCGGCATGGACCTGCTCAAGCGGGTGCAGGACGACATCGCCGAAGTCGCCAAGGTCGAGGCGTTTCCGCGCCTCGAAGGCCGCCAGATGCTGATGGTACTGGCGCCGAAGTAAAGTCGCAGCGTTCGCTATTCGATCACAAAATCCAGCACGGTGAAGCGCGCAGGGCCGGTGGCGAAAACACCGTGCCCGCGCCCTCCGCTGGAGCCGAAGACGAAACCGACGACAGCAGCCTCCGCTTTCGCGCGTTCGAACTGCGCCGGAAGCGCGGTGGCGTCACCGCCCATCATCGCTTTCCACGGCTCGTCGAGCGCAATGGTAACCGTATGCGTTCCTGCTTCCAGCGGCATCGCCCGGTTGATGGGCGAATACCACCGGTGGTGCGGCGTGCGTGCGGTCCAGCGATCGCCTGCTCGCTGGAAGTAGAGCGACGGGATCGCCGGCTGGTCGGGGTATTGCTGCGCCACAAACCGCACATCCGGCGCGGCATCAATGCGGTATGTCAGGCTGATGGAGCGCGCGCCTTCCAGCGAGCGGACCGGCACGGTCACATAGTGGACGTGGCCGTCCGACGCCGAGGGATAAGGAAAATCAAAGCCCGGCCCATCCCGACCCGGCTCCATGTATGGCGGCATACCGACCGAGTAATTGCGGCCTTTGATGACCGGCCCGATCTGCCAGTCTGACGCTGCGGGAGACGCGGCCAGCGCGGCGAGTGGCGCCGCCATCACCGCGGCACCCATCAGGATCATTTTGCGCAGGTTCGACATGTGAATGCTACTATCGCCTGCGCGATTTCACGCGGCTGAACAGTCAGATTAAACGGCATTCAGATGAACAAGACCGCTTTTGCTCAGCAGGGCCAAGCGCAAGCCTAGCCGTGCCACCGCGCGCTTGCTAGCAGGGTGGCTGGAGAGGCAAACTCTATGTCGGCATCACGCATTGGTCTGGTCATTGGCGCGCTGGCGCTGGCAGCGGGATGCCTGCTTCCCGTGCCCGACGGGATGACGCGCGAGGCCTTCGTTGTTGCCGGGCTGGTCGTGCTGATGGCGGCCTGGTGGATGACCGAGGCGATCCCGCTCACCGCCACCGCCCTGATGCCGTTCGTGGTCCTGCCGCTCGCCGGCGTGATGGGGGCCAAGGACACCGCCAGCGCCTACTACGCGCCGATCCTGTTCCTGCTGCTTGGCGGGGCATTCCTCGCCCTCGCCATCGAGCGCACCAGGCTGCACCGGCGGCTGAGTCTCGCGATCCTCAAGGCGATCGGTTCGGGCGGCGGGCAGGTGCGGCTGCTGCTCGCGTTCATGCTCAGCACCGGCATTCTGTCGATGCTGATTTCGAACACCGCGACCGCACTGATCATGATGCCGATGGCGCTGGCGGTGCTGGCGGGCGGCGCCACGGCCTCAAGCAGCGAAGCGGTAGGCCGACAAGAAGGCCTGTCTGGCGCGCTTCCGATGGGGATCGCCTTTGCCGCCAGCATTGGCGGGCTTGGCACGATCGTAGGCTCGCCCACCAACGGGATTGCCGTGGCCCTGCTCGACGAGATGCTCGGCATGAAGATCAGCTTTATCGAATGGATGGTCTATGGCCTGCCGGTGGTGCTGGTCGGGATACCACTTGCCGCGTTCATCGTTTCGCGGGTCCAGCGTGTCACCGCACATCCGTTCGACGTCGCTGCCGCGCGCGCGGCGATCGACGATCATGCCCCGTGGACTGCCCCGGAAAAGCGCCTGCTGCCAGTCATCACGCTCGCGTTTGCTGCGTGGACCACCCAGCTGTGGGTCGCCCCGCTCCTCCCCGGCGACAGCTGGACCGACGGCACCATTGCGATAATCGCCGCGCTGGCGCTGTTCCTGCTACCGGATGGCACCGGGCGGCCACTGCTCGAATGGCACGAGGCCGACCGCGCGCCATGGGGCGTGATCATGATGTTCGGGGGCGGTCTGGCGCTGGCAGCAGGGATGGAAAAGTCCGGCCTTGCCGAATGGCTCGGGCAGGCGCTGCTCCCGCTGGCCGACGTGCCGCTGATCGTGGTCGCGCTGGCTATCGTTGCGATGGTGATCCTTGTCACCGAATTCGCCAGCAACGTTGCCACCGCCAGTGGAATCATGCCGGTCATCGCCAGCCTCGCCGCAGCGCTGGGCCTTGGGGAGCAGGCCATACTACTCGCCATGCCCGCCGCGATTGCGGCGAGCTGGGGCTTCATCCTGCCCGCCGGAACCGGGCCGAACGCGATCGCATGGTCAACCGGGCATATCAGGATCCGCCGGCTGGTTCGTGCCGGGGTGTGGCTCGACGTGGCCGGCTTGTTCCTGATCGTCGGCGCGGTGTGGGGAGTGGCAGCAGTGCTGGGTTAGGCTCCCGCGCGCCGTCCCGTCAGGTGAACTTCCACATCTTCTCGATTGGCCGCTTGGGATCGCCGCCCTTGGCCTGATGCATGTCGCCGCCAGCCACCCGGTCCCAAAACCTCCCGCCGATTAGCTGTTCGGCATCATAGGTCTTGATCAGATAGTCGCTCAGCGGCTTGTCGATCTTGGCGTTCGGCATCTTGAAGGTCCACAGCTTGAGATCGCCAGTGCGATACTCTGCCAGCACCGACTTGATAAAACCATGCGGCACTGGAATCTTGATGCCATAGGCATCGTCCTTGTCCCCGATCAGCTTCATCGGCTGCATGAAATCGAAATAGGGGCAATTAAGAACATACACCTCAATCACGTCATCCTGCGCATTGAGCTGGCGCACGGCATCTTCCAGCTTGCGCCAGCCCTGCCGGTTGAAGTCGGCCGTCTGCGGCGACATGTTAGAGAGCAGGAAAGTCTCACTGTTCCGAACATCGCTGAGGTTGGCGTTTGCGCTGGCGACCAGATGGCCGCGGTCATAACCACTCTTGCTATAAGCCCTGAGCGAGGCGCGAAAGCGGTGCGGGACGCGCAGATCGGCGCGAAAATTGTCCAGCCGCTCAGCCTTGGTAAAGGCGGCGGGGGCGAACTCCTTGCCGCCCTGACTCACGATTTCGAGCGTCCACTTGGCCTGCCGAAAATACCATGAATAGCCGATCGTAAAATAGCGCCCGACCAGCAGCTGGTCACACACTGGTGCGCCGTAGCGCAGTTCGCGCTGCATTTGAAACGGATCGTCCAACGTCTCTCTCCCCCAGATGACAAGGAATTCAATACATAATGGCGACCGATTCTTTTCTTGATTCGTACAGTAAATAGCAGAGCAGGCCATGCAATGCACCGGATAGTTTGACCTCTCGCAAGCGAGGAGGGTAATTTCATCTGTAACCGGTTGCGACCTCGTCCAAGCAGCGGTATCTGGCGCTCCATCATTCGGCCACGGGCGGAGAGGCGTTCCTGCGGAGGTTAGGAACGGGTGCCACCGGCGAGCCCAATCAGCTCCTGCCTTCCTGGGAGCGTGAAGCAAGGAAGGATCCGTCGCCATGACCGACGCCACCGATGCCGTTGACACCCCCACTCCGCGCCGCAAGCCCAAGGCTGCCGCCAAGACCATTGGCGGGCGCGAACTGAAGCCCAGCACCCTGATGATGGGGCACGGATATGACCCTGTGCTGTCCGAGGGCTCGCTCAAGGCCCCGATCTTCCTCACCAGCACCTTCGCGTTCGAGAACTCGGCAGCAGGCAAGCGTCATTTCGAAGGCATCACCGGCAAGCGCCCGGGCGGCGCCGAAGGGCTGGTCTATTCGCGCTTCAACGGCCCGAACCAGGAAATCCTCGAAGACCGCCTGTCGATCTGGGACGGGGCAGAAGATGCTCTGTGCTTCTCCAGCGGGATGACCGCGATCACGGTGATGCTCTTGGCATTCTGCAGCCACGGAGACGTGATCGTCCATTCCGGCCCGCTCTATGCCGCGACCGAAGGCTTCATCGCCAAAGTGCTGAGCAAGTTCGGCGTGACCTATATCGACTTTGCCGCCGGTGCGACCCGTGCGGAAATCGACGCCGTGCTGGAGCGTGCCAAGGCACAGGCAGCGGCGCAGGGCGGCAAGGTGGCAATGGTCTACCTCGAAAGCCCCGCCAACCCGACCAATGCCCTGGTCGATGTCGAAGCGGTCAAGGCCTCGCGCGATGCGATCCTCGATGCTGACGTTACTCCGATCGCGATCGACAACACCTTCCTCGGCCCGCTCTGGGCGCGCCCGCTGGATCAGGGCGCAGACATCGTGGTCTACTCGCTGACCAAGTACGTCGGTGGCCATTCCGACCTTGTCGCGGGCAGCATTGCCGGGGCGAAGAAGTGGATGGACCCGGTCCGCGCGCTGCGCAACACGATGGGCGGCATTGCTGACCCGAACACCGCATGGATGCTGCTGCGCAGCCTCGAAACGGTCGAACTGCGAATGGAGCGCGCCGGTCGCAACGCGGAGAAGGTCTGCGCTTTCCTGAAGGACCACCCCAAGGTCGATGGTCTGGGCTATCTCGGCATGATCGATGATCCCCGCCAGCAGGACATCTACAACCGCCACTGCACCGGGGCGGGTTCGACCTTCTCGGTCTTCATCAAGGGCGGCGAGGCCGAAGCGTTCCGCTTCCTCGACAACCTCAAGATCGCCAAGCTCGCGGTCAGCCTCGGCGGCACGGAAACGCTCGCCAGCTGCCCGGCAGCGATGACGCACCTCTCGGTACCGGACGAACGCAAGGCGCAGCTCGGCATCACCCCCAACCTCGTCCGCATCTCCATCGGCATCGAAGATCCGGACGACCTGATCGCCGACTTCGAGCAGGCACTTGCGGCGGTATGAGGACAGGACACGGATCGGCTTTCTCGCGTGCCCGGGCACGCTGCCGGGATCGCCGG
>JAHDXX010000298.1 GCA_023384025.1 Sphingomonadaceae bacterium | reverse complement strand
CCACCAGCGCCAGCACTGCAGGGGCGATGCTCGCGCTGGCGCAGGACCCGGAGCAGTGGGCGCGGGTCAAGGCCGACCGGTCGCTCCTCCCGGGCATCGTCGAGGAAGCGATCCGCTGGACCACTCCGGTGCAGCACTTCATGCGCACCGCGGCGGAGGACGTGGAGCTCGGCGGGCAGCAGATCCGCAAGGGCGACTGGCTGATGATGAACTACGTCGCCGCCAACCATGACCCGGCCCAGTTCACCGACCCGCGCAAGTTCGATGCCGCGCGCAGCCCCAACCGCCACCTCGCGTTCGGCGCCGGAGCGCACCAGTGCCTCGGCCTGCACCTGGCGCGGCTGGAGATGCGGATCCTGTTCGAAGCGCTGCTCGACCGCCTCGGCACGATCGAGCTCGCGGGCGAACCGGCCCGCGCCAGCAGCACCTTCGTCGGCGGGCTCAAGACGCTCCCCTTGCGGTTCACACCAGCATGAGCGGCGACCCGCTCGACATGACCGGCAAGCACGCCCTTGTGGTGGGCGGCTCGAGCGGCATCGGCAACGGCATTGCCCAGGCCTGCCGCGCGCGTGGGGCCGAAGTCCGGGTGTGGGGCACGCGCGCTTCCGCCGCCGACTACGCCGGGGAACCGGGCAGCGACATGACCGGGCTTGCCTACGAGCAGGTCGATGTCTCCGACCCGGCGGCGATCGACGCGGCGCAAGGCTTCGACCGGCTCGACGTGCTGGTCACCTGCCAGGGCGCGGTCGAGTACCGCCGGGCCGAGTTCGAGCGCGAGGGCTGGCACCGGGTGGTCGACGTCAACCTCCATTCCGTGATGGACTGTGCGAGGCGGTTCCGCCCCGCGCTGGCCGAAGCGGGTGGCTCGCTGATCGTGGTCAGCTCGACCGCCGCGTTCCACGCGACCATCGGCAACCCGGCCTATGCCGCGTCGAAGGCGGCCGCCGTGGCGCTGGTCCGCACGCTGGCGGCGGCGTGGGCGGGCGAGGGCATCCGGGTCAACGGCATCGCCCCCGGCTTCGTAGCAACCAAGATGACCAAGGTGACCACCGACAACCCGGAGCGGATGGCGGGCGCGCTCGCGCGCATCCCGCTGCACCGGATGGGCACGCCGGAGGACATGGCCGGGGCGGCGCTGTTCCTCGCCTCGCCGCTCAGTGCCTATGTGCTGGGCCAGACGCTGGTGGTCGATGGCGGGCTGACGCTCAACTAGCACAGCGAGACATGGACCACTTGTTACACTGTCCTGGAGCAAAAAAGTCCGCCCAGGGCGAGTGCGCGTGCGAAACGGGGCGCGAGTGCGTGGACGAGGCGTAACAAAGGCGGGCGCGACGGTCATCACGGACCCGGCCATAGCGGGCCGCAAGCGAGTAGGAAAATGCGCGGCGCTTGCCAGCCGACTCCGGCGCGCTAGAACGAACCCGACAAGGGGTGCCGCGTGACCATCGACGAATTGCTGAACAAATGGCTGGGCACCGAAGGCGGGGCCGAGCGCGCGAACTACCAGATGTTCCTGACCGAGCTGGCCGAAGCGCTCGATCTGCCGCGCCCGCATCCCAAGGGCATGGGGCTGGGCGAGTACGAGTTCGAGGCCCCGGTCCGCTCGGAAGCAGTCTACGGCGGCAAGGGCACCAAGCGGATCGACCTGTACAAGCGCGATCACTTCATCCTCGAAGCCAAGCAGAGCCAGCTGGGCGAAGGCGAGGTGCTGCCTGACGATCCGGCTGAAGAACCGCTGACAGAAACCGAATACAACCTGTTCGGAGAACCGGTCGGGTCGGTGCAAAGGCCGGGCAAACGCCGCCGCCGCTATGACCGGCTGATGGAAGGCGCGCGGCTTCAGGCGCAGCGGTACGCGCTGGCCCTGCCGGAAGACCACGACACACCGCCGTTCCTGATCGTGGCGGACATCGGCCGCGCGTTCGAACTCTATTTCGACTACGCCGGCAACGGGCGCGGCTATCGCCCCTTCCCGGACGAGCGCGGCTACCGCATCGCGCTGGCCGACCTCGCCAGCGATGCCGAGATCGCCGGGGTCGAGCTGACCGCCGCCGAGACGCTGCGCGCGATCTGGACCGATCCGGCCAGCATCGACCCGCGCACCCGCGCGGCGCGGGTCACGCGCGATATTGCCACGCTGCTGAGCCGCGTTGCCAAACAACTGGAGGAAGACCAGCGCCGGGGCCGTGCGGATGACGAGATCACCGCATTGGGAATTGAGGCCACCAGCCTGTTCCTGATGCGAACACTGTTCTGCATGTTCGCCGAAGACGTCGAGCTGTTGCCCAAAGACAGCTTCAAACGTTTCCTGTCCGATGCCGAAGGGCGTTCCGACCAGTTCTGGCGCAGCGGGTTGAACGACCTGTGGCATCGCATGAACGATCCCCAACCGGTCAACCGGTATTGGTCGCACGGCGATGCCATCGTCCGTTATTTCAACGGCAACCTGTTCTCCGGGGCGAAGGTTTATGACCTGCCGCCAGAGGGCAAGAACATTCTGAGGATCGCTGCCGATCAGGATTGGCGCGCTGTCGAACCGGCGATTTTCGGCACGCTGCTGGAACAGGCGCTGACCTCGTCCGAACGGGCCAAGCTGGGCGCGCACTATACCCCGCGCCCCTATGTCCAGCGGCTGGTCCAGGCGACCATGATGGATGTGCTCGAAGAGGAATGGGCCGGCGTG
>JAHDXX010000297.1:348-2695 GCA_023384025.1 Sphingomonadaceae bacterium | reverse complement strand
TAGCCGGCGACGACACTCAGGGTGTGCGTATCGCCGATGTCGAAGTCACCCGATGTGGTCAGGCTCCACTGCTTGTCACGGGTGCGGGTGACAAGGTTGTGGTTCACGAACCGCTGGTCTTCGCCGAGCGCCACGCCGCCGGGCAGGTTGAGCTCTGCATCGAGCACCGCGCCACGGCTGGCACCGGTCACGTCGGCACAGCAATCATCGGCGGCGCGGAAGTAGTCGGCAATGAAGCGGATGTCCGCACCGTCGGTTTCCCAGTCGAGGATACCGCGCAGGCCCCAATGCTCGTAGCCGTTGACCTTCTCGTTACGGCCGCCGAAGACGTTGGTGATGTTGCCGTCGTAGCTGCTGTAGAAGGTGGTGAAGCGACCGCTCAGGTTCTCCGACAGCGGGCCGGACGCCGAGGCGCGCAACTTGTATTCCTCGCCTTCGAACCAGTCGCCGCGAACTTCGAGTTCCGCTTCGTCCGTCCCGCCCTTGGACACGATGTTGACCAGGCCGGCCGATGCGTTCTTGCCGAACAGGGTGCCCTGCGGGCCACGCAGCACTTCGAGGCGCTCGGCGTCGACCAGATCCATGAATGCCTGGCCCGAACGCGACAGCACGATGCCGTCGACAACGGTGGACACACTCGGCTCGGCCGCGACCGAGAAGGTGATGGTGCCGACACCGCGCATCACGATCGCACTATTGGCGCTCGTGGTGCCCTTGCGGAAGGTCACCGACGGCACGACTGCGCCGATGTTCTCAAGGCTGGTGACGCCCGCCTGCTCCAGACGCTCAGCCGTCACTGCGGTAATCGCAATCGGCACGTCCTGAACGTTTTCTTCGACTTTCTGGGCGGTTACGACGATTTCTTCGACCTGCGCCATGGCCGGCGCGGCGTAAATGACAGCCAGCGTGCTGGCGGAAACGGCAAGCGTGCGCAGTGCGCGACGGTTGATGGCAGGCATCCTGACTTCTCCTCCCTGGGCGTCCGCCGAGTAGCCGGCCGGACAAGCAAGACCACAGCCCGGTACGGCTGCGATGCGGCACTTGAATTGCGCGTTCTGTCCCGATATGTCAAGCGGTGTCACATGAAGTTGACGAGGGGAGGCTGAGGCTTTGGGATTGCGCCTGGCCATTGCTGAGGACGGGTTTGACCTGCTGCTGGGCGGGCGGTCTCTGCTTGTCCATCGTGCTGACAAAACGGCGTTTTCCATCGCGACCGGCGATCCCGAAGTGGTCATGGTGCGGGGCAATTTCCGCATGGCGGACCATGCAGTTTCCGCGCCCGACCTCGTGTTGCTGCAAAGCAACGGTGTGGACCAATTCGAACTCTCCGACGCTGGCCGAAGCGCAATTCTCGCTGGCAAGGTGGATTTCGACGAAGCGTCGTTGCGGTTGCAGGCCCAAACCTCCCACGATCGCATCACCGTGGATTTCGCACTCGGGGCGGATGAAGTGCTGTGGGGCGGTGGGGAGCAGATGAGCTATCTCGCGCTCAACGGGCGCAAATTCCCGCTCTGGACGAGTGAGCCCGGGGTGGGTCGCGAGCCGGGCACCCGCCTGACCGACCTCGCCAGCGCAGATGGCTCTTTTGCCGGGGGCGATTACTGGACCACCAATTATCCCGAGCCGACAGTGCTGTCCTCGGCAGGCTGGGCCCTGTCGCTGGGCAATACCGAGTATTGCGAGTTCGATTGCACGGTTGCCGGGCGGTTGCGGATTACGGTCTGGTCAGACGAACTGTCGCTCTCATTGTTTGCAGGCGAGCCAGCTGACCTGGTGCGACAGCTTGCTGCACGCTTCGGGCCACGCCAGCCGCTTCCGGAATGGGCGCTGGGCGGGGCAGTGGTGGGCCTCAAGGAAGGTGAGCGCAGTTTCGAACGGCTGGAAAAGCTGATCGACGCGGGCGCTGCGGTATCCGGCTTATGGTGCGAGGACTGGGTGGGGATCCGGCAGACCAGTTTCGGTCGCCGCCTGTTCTGGGACTGGCAATGGAACGCGGACCGCTATCCTGATCTGCTCGCGCGGATTGCGGGATTGAAGGCGCGCGGCATTCGTTTCCTCGGCTACGTGAATCCCTACCTGGCGGCCGATGGCCCGCTCTATTCCGAAGCCGCCGCCAAGGGCTATCTCGCGCTCAGGCTGGACAGTGACGAGCCTTACCTGGTCGATTTCGGCGAATTTGACGCGGGCGTGGTCGACTTCACCAATTCCGCAGCAGCCGAATGGTTTGCCGAGGAAGTGATCGGCAAGCGGATGCTCGACTTCGGGCTCGACGGGTGGATGGCCGACTTCGGCGAGTACCTGCCGGTCGACCTGCGCCTGTTCAATGGCGACCCGATGCAGGAGCACA
>JAHDXX010000297.1:0-338 GCA_023384025.1 Sphingomonadaceae bacterium | reverse complement strand
GCTGGCCGGTGCGCTGGGCCGAGGTCAACCGCCGGGCGGTTGCCTCACGCGGTCGTGAAGGCGACGTGCTGTGGTTCATGCGCGCCGGGCACACCGGGGTGCAGGCGCATTGCCCGCTGCTGTGGGCCGGGGACCAGTCGGTCGATTTCAGCCGCCATGACGGGATCGGCACAGTGGTCACCGCCGCCTTGTCGTCAGGCCTGGTCGGCAACGCGTTCAGCCACTCGGACGTCGGCGGATACACCAGCCTGTTCGACAACGTGCGCACGGAAGAGCTGCTGCTGCGCTGGTACGAGCTGGGCGCGTTCAGCCCGGTCATGCGCACGCACGAGGGTAAC
>JAHDXX010000016.1:6431-23665 GCA_023384025.1 Sphingomonadaceae bacterium | reverse complement strand
ATCCCGGCCACCTGCTGCAAGTGCTGCGAGACGTGGAACAGCAGCCGGTCGACGTCGTAAAGGTGCTCGGACACTTCCTCTATCATGACGACATGGCCTGTCAGGTCGGGCATCAGGTCCGTGCCGCACAGCATGGCCAGGGTCATGAGGTTGAAGGCAACTGTCGGCCGGCCATCCAGTCCGGCTTCTAGTCCGCTGTTATCACCGTGGAGATGGCCGAGCGCCCGACGCACCGCGTTCTCCCCTCCATCGCGCGCCACGCAAGAGGCCATCGGTCCATGGACCGGGTTGCCGATCCCGTGGCGATAGAGCGCCGCCAGAAGGTAGCCGGTATCGGAATACCCGAGATATGTCTTGCCCTGCGCCGCCTCTCCGAGCTGCGGGATGGCATCTGCCGCAATCCGGTTGGAGCCGTAGCCGCCGGCCGCGAACCACACCGCATCGAATGCCGGATCATTGGCGCAATCCAGAAACGCCTTCAGCCGTGTCGCATCGTCGCCCGCGAAATGGCCGTGTCGGGCGAAGCATTGCGGGTGGAACCGCAAATCGATTCCGTCGATCGATTGCGCCACCACTTCAACCGCATCGGCCTGCTCGCGTTCGATCCGCTTGCCCGGGGCGCATATTGCAATTCTTGCCATCACCCCAGCTAGCCCGCTTGTGTTGCCGGGCACAACTGCATAGCGGTGAGCCGATGTCCGATTTCCCCACCCCTGACGAACTGTTCGCCCGCCCGTTCTTCTTCTGCGGAATCGGCGGATCGGGAATGTTGCCGCTGGCGCAGATCGTCCAGGGGCGCGGGGCCAGTGTCGCCGGGTCCGACCGCAGCCGCGACCAAGGGCGCCTGCCGGAGAAGTTTGCCGCACTGGAAGCACAGGGCTTTGCGCTCCATCCGCAGGACGGCAGCGGGATCGTGGCGAAGGATCAGGTGGTTGTCGCCTCGGCTGCGGTCGAAGACACGGTGCCCGAGATTGTCCGGGCCAACGAACTTGGCTGCCTGCGGCTGACCCGGGCCGAACTCAACTCGATCCTGTTCAACACCAGCGGCGCAGGTCTCGCGATTGCCGGGACGAGCGGCAAGTCGACCGTGACCGGGATGCTCGGCTGGATCATGCAAGTGGCAGGGCGCGAACCGACCATCATGAACGGGGCGGTGATGAAGAACTTCGTGCGCGCCGACCATCCGATTGCCAGCGCGGTGGTGGGCTCGCGCAGCATCTACGTGAGCGAAGTGGACGAGAGCGACGGCTCGATCGCGCTCTATCGCCCGGCGGTCGGCGTGCTGCTCAACGTCAGCCTTGACCACAAGAGCATGGACGAGTTGCGGGTGCTGTTCGGCGACTACCTCGCTCGCAGCCGGATCGCCGCGATCAATGCCGACGATGCCGAGGCGCTGGCGCTGTTGCCCCGCGCCAAAGAAGTGATCACGTTCGGGATCGATCAGCCCCGCGCCCAGATCGGGATCAAGCCAGGCAGCATTGCCGATGGCCCGGTGCGGCAAGCAGCGACAGTGATCGACCGGCATGACGGCAGCGAGCACGCGCTCGTGCTTGCCATGCCGGGCAGGCACAACCTCGCCAATGCGCTCGCCACCATTGCCGGAGCGGCTGCGGCGGGGGTGCCGGTGGCTGCTTCGGTCAAGGCGCTGGCGAGCTTTGCTGGCCTCGCCCGCCGGTTCGACGTGATCGGCACCAGCCCGTCCGGCGTGACCGTGATCGATGACTTCGGCCACAACCCGGAGAAGTGCGCAGCGACGCTGCGAACGCTCAAGGCACACCCCGGACGGGTGATCGCGTTCTTCCAGCCCCACGGCTACGGCCCGTTGCGGCAGATGGGGGCGGAGCTGGCGGAGACATTCGCACGGGAGCTCGGCCCGGACGATGTGACGATCATGTGCGACCCGGTCTATTTCGGCGGCACCGTCGACCGCAGCGAAGGCACCGCGCGGATCATCGGCCTGATAACCGCTGCCGGTGGCCGTGCCGAACACATCGCGATGCGAGAAGACTGTGCGACCCGGATTCTGGAAATCGCTCGCCCGGGTGACCGTATCGTCGTGATGGGCGCGCGTGACGACACCCTGACGCAGTTTGCCCAGAGCATCCTGGCGCACCTGCCATGACGGTCTACCGCGCAGCCATGGCCCACGTCTGGCTGCTGCTGGGCATCACTCTTGCCGGAGTGAGCGCGACCATTGCGACGGACATGCTCTATGATCACAGTATCGTCCCCTTCGCGCTGACCGCCTTGCTTCTCCTCTGGACCAACCGGCGGCTGGGCCGGTTCGCCTGCCCCCGCTGCGGCAGCAACCTGTTCGTGCGCGAACGAATCGCGCTGCCCTGGCCCAACAAGGTGTGCAGCCGCTGCGGGCTTGATCTGGCGCGCGAACACGGGTGACGCCTGCCTCGCGAAAATTGGCAATGGCCTGATCCGGTTCAGCCACTTATTCCTGCCCGGCAAGGAGGATGCGATGGCTGCCCGTGATTTCTCGCTCGATACCCTGCTCAGGGCCAATGCGGCGATGTATGCCGGGCGTGAGGCAACCGTCGACGGTGGACAGCGCCTCACCTGGGCTGAATTTGATCTACGGGTCGAGGCACTCTCTCGCTGGCTGCTTGCCAAGGGGATAGCCCCGGGTGACCGGGTTGCCCTGCTGCTGACCGATGGCGCACCCTACGTCACCACGCTGCTCGCCTGCGGCCGGATCGGGGCGATCGCGGTCCTGCTCAACTGGCGGCTGGCACCGGGCGAGATCGGCTGGATCATGGGCAATGCCGAGGTCTCCATGACCTTTGCCAACCCGCGTTTCGCCGACCTGCTGGCCCAGAGCGCGACCGGCGAACTGGTCATGGTCGACGAACGCCATGATCCGCAGGGCGCATTCGAACATATGGTCACGGCGGACCAACCGCCCCGCGCTCTACCCCCGCTGGATCCCGACCGCGCGCTCTACATGATGTACACCAGCGGCACGACCGGGCGGCCCAAGGGTTGCCTGCAGTCGGGCACGGCTGTCGCCACTTCGGCGCTGGCGATGGCGCTGCGCCGCAACTGGGGCAAGGAGACGCGGCTGCTTTCGGTCAACCCGCTGTTCCATGTCGTCGGCATGCAGCAGGTCGCGGCGATGCTCGGCTGCGGCGGAGCCATGGTGTTCGCCGGACGCGACGACGACAGCGCCGCGATCCTCGACCTGCTCCACCGCGAGCAGTGCACCACCACCAGCGCCTTCCCCACGATCTGCTTCCCCTGGCAAGCGATGGAACCAATTCGCAATGGCAGGATGCCGCTGGTCGACTACACCGGCGGCGCAGGCATGCGCCCTGCAATCTACGAGTTCATCGAGCGCGACTGGGATGCGCGCGTGGTCGGCGGCTATGGCCAGACCGAGATTTGCGGCTTTGCCACCGCGATCGACTATCCCGAGATGCTGGAACACCCGCGCTCGATCGGCTGGCCGATGGCGCACATCGAAATGTGCATCCTCGATCCGGATGGCAACCGCCTGCCCCCGGGTGAGGAAGGCGAGATCTGCCTGCGCAGCCCGGCAGTCATGCTCGGCTACTGGCGCAATCCCGAAGCGACCGACGCTGCGCTCGGCCACGGCTGGCTGCGCACCGGCGACCTCGGCACGATGGACGAGCGCGGGCTCGGCTACCTGCTCGGCCGGGCCAAGGAACTGATCAAGACCGGCGGCGAGAACGTCTACCCGGCCGAAGTCGACGCGGTGTTCGCGGACATGCCCGAGGTGGCCGACGCGGGGTGCTGCGGCGTGCCCGACAGGCAGTGGGGCGAGGCGGTCAAGGCCTTCGTGGTGCTGAAACCGGGGATGGCCCTCACCCGCGAGGAGATCACCGCCCGGTTCAAGGGCAAGATCGCCGGTTACAAGCGCCCGCGTTACATTGAGTTCGTCGACCAACTGCCGCGCGACCCGATCGGCAAGTTGTTGCGGCGGGAGCTTTCTGCGCGGCCGGTGACGCCAGATCAGGCGGCGTGAGCTGAACGATCAGGCAGCGAGCGCTTTTCGTCAATTGGAGAGCAAAGTTGTCGTTCGCCAAGCGAACCCTAATCGCTCACCTCACCACTTCGTCGCCCCGGACTTGATCCGGGGCTAGGCTTCACTTCATATGCTGTAGCTGGAAGAAAAGCCAAGCCCCGTGTCAAGCACGGGGCGACGCTAATGAAGCGGTGCCTAACAACCCACCTACGGCCATTCGGCGAAGCCCACCGTTTGCCCGCAAACCGCCCTTCAGCCCGCCTTGTTCTCCAGCGCCTTCAAACCCGCATCCTCTCGCGCCATTGCGCGTTGCAGGGCGGGCCGCTCCAGCAACCGTGCGCGGTAGGACTTGAGGCTGTCCGATACACCCTCATCAAGCCCGACCGACTGCGCCAGGATCAGCGCATAGCCGACGCAGATGTCCGCCACGGTGAACCGGTCGGCGCACAGGAACTCGCGGCCCTCCAGACGCTGCTCGACTTTGACCAGCCGCTTGTGGAACCACTTGGCGTAGGCGTGGCCCGCCTCCTGTAAGCCCTTGTCTTTCTCGAACAGGCAGAAGCGCATGTAGACCGTCTGCGGGAAGGTGATCGTGGCGTCGGCATGGTAGGTGTAGTCGCAGTATTCTCCGTAGTCGCGCTCCCCCGGTGCTACCGACAACGCGGTGTAGCCGTCACGGGTAGCGAGGTAGTGCGCGATGGCACAGCTTTCCGTCATGCGCGTCTCGCCATCGACCAGCAGCGGCACGGTGCCAAGCGGGTTCAGCGCCAAGTATTCGGGCGCGAGGTAGCGCGGCGGAAACGGCAGCACCCGCAGGTCAATCTCCACCCCTGCCTCTTCCGCTGCCCATGTCGCTCGCAATCCGCGTGAACGAGCGCAGGTGTAGAGGATCGGCAGGTCGGACATGGGTCAGTGGGCTCCTTCGGCGTGCCCTTCCCCGTGTCCGATCTTCAGCACCTTGTGGAGTATGAAAACAATCAGGGCGCCCAGCACCAGCCCGACCACCCCTGAGACGATGGCATAGGTCAGCCAGCCAAGCACGCCGCCAAGGCTGCCGGTCGCTGACTCGACCGCATGCTGGATTCCATGGGCGATGTCGGATGGACCGTGAATGCCCAGCTCGTGCAGGCCATGCAGGACAATCCCGCCGCCCACCCACAGCATGGCGATCGTCCCCACGACCGACAGCACCGTCAGGATTTTCGGCATGGCGTAGAGCAGCCCGCGCCCCAGCGACTGTGCCCCGCTCGACGTGCGCTTGGTGAGGTGAAGGCCCACGTCGTCCATCTTCACGATCAGCGCGACCGCACCGTAGACGATCGCAGTAATGGCGATACCGACGACAGCGAGCACCGCGCCGCGCGTCACCAGTGTTTCGTCGGCGACTTCGGACAGGGCAATGGCCATGATCTCGGCCGACAGGATCAGGTCGGTCCGGATCGCGCCGCCGATCCGCTCTTTTTCGAACGCGACCGGGTCCTCGATCACGTCTTCGAGCGTCTTGCCGTGCTTTTCCCCGCCGAGCTTCTCGATCACCTTTTCCGCCCCTTCATAGCAGAGGAAGGCGCCGCCCAGCATGAGGAGCGGGATGATCGCCCAGGGCAGGAACTCGCTCAACAAGAGCGCGGCCGGCAGAAGGATGATGAGCTTGTTCTTGAAGCTGCCCTTGGCAATCTGCCAGATGATCGGCAGCTCGCGCGCCGGGCTGAGGCCGGTGACATAGGACGGGGTGACCGCCGCATCGTCGATCACCACCCCGGCGGCCTTGGTGCCTGCCTTGCCCGCTGCGATGCTGACATCGTCGAGCGAAGCAGCAGCAGCGCGGGCAATCACCGCAACATCGTCAAGCAATGCGACCAGGCCAGTGGGCATGAAGGGGCTTCCCGTATTGGTAGTTCCAGACTGAAGGGACGCCTAAGGTGTTTTGCGGTTCCCGCAAACCCCTCTCCACCATAGTCTTCGCCTTGCATTCCGGGCAAAACCCTGTATGGGCGCCGCTTCCTTGCTCTTGGCCATGCCACCGGGCGGGGATTTTCGAAGAAAGCCGGAGGGGCGCCCCGCGATCCGCGCGGGGCATGCCAGCGATCGGCAGGAAGTGAAAGGAACGAGGCGCATGGCTCTGTACGAGCATGTCTTTCTCGCGCGTCAGGATCTGAGCCAGGCTCAGGTCGATGCGCTGGCGGCCCAGGCCACCGAAATCGTCGAATCGAACAACGGCAAGGTCACCAAGACCGAGACCTGGGGCCTCAAGTCCCTCGCCTACAAGATCGACCGCAACCGCAAGGCGCACTTCGTGCTGCTGAACATCGAAGGCCCGGGCTCGGTTGTCGCCGAACTCGAGCGCCAGACCCGCATCAACGAAGACGTGATCCGCTATCTCACGATCCGCGTCGACGAGCATGAAGCCGGCCCGTCGGTGATGATGCGCAAGAACGAACGCGACAAGAAGCGTCGCGAGCGGACAGGAGAATTCTGATGGCCCGCCCGTTTTTCCGTCGCCGCAAGTCCTGCCCGTTCGCGGCCAAGGACGCGCCGAAGATCGATTACAAGGACGTGCGCCTGCTGCAGGGCTTCATGTCCGAGCGGGGCAAGATCGTCCCCAGCCGCATCACCGCCGTTTCGGCGAAGAAGCAGCGTGAACTCGCCCAGGCGATCAAGCGCGCTCGCCAGATCGGCCTGCTGCCGTACATCGTGAAGTAGGAGGAGAAGACCCATGGATATCATTCTCCTCGAACGGATCGAGAAGCTCGGCTCGATCGGTGACGTGGTCACCGTGAAGGACGGCTACGCCCGCAACTTCCTGCTGCCGCAGAAGAAGGCCCTTCGCGCCAACGACGCCAACAAGAAGGTGTTCGAAGCCAACCGCGAGCGGCTGGAAAAGGAAAACGCCGAGCGTCGCGTTGCTGCAGAAGGCCAGGGCGACAAGGTCATGGGTGCCGAAGTGGTGCTGATCCGCGCTGCTTCGAACGCCGGCCAGCTCTATGGTTCGGTCAGCGTGCGTGACATCGTCACCGGCCTCGCCGACCAGGGCCACCAGATCGACAAGCGCCAGGTGATCCTCGGCCAGCCGATCAAGACCATCGGCATGCACGATGTGACCATCGCGCTGCACCCGGAAGTGCACGTGATCGTCAAGGCCAACGTTGCCCGTTCGGACGACGAAGCCGAGCTGCAGAGCCAGGGCGTCGACGTGCTCGCGCAGATGTTCGAAGACGAGCAGGCTGCAATCGAAGAGCAGGCCGAAGCGACCCGCATCGACACCAGCCTCGAGCCCGGCGAAATCCCGGCTGAACTCCTGGAAGATCGCGCCGACGAAGCCTGATCCCGGCTGCAAATTTGCCTTCGGGCAGGAAACAGGGCGCGGCCATCACGGTCGCGCCCTTTTTCATGCCCGCTTGATTTGTCACAAAACCGCGCTAGTTGCTCGCGATGGAAACAGTAGAGAACGCAATCAGGCAGCTACAGGAGCTGCACACCGCCTCCGTCGAAAACCTCCGCCGCGACGTGATCGCCTTCGGACGGGACGGAACCCTGCCCCCGCCACAGCGGCGCCATGACGGCAGTTACGCCTATCCCGAGCTGGTACTCACTTTCGCTGGCGGGGCCCAGCCCGACGATCGCAGCCGTGCGTTCGGGCGCCTCAACGCAGCGGGCGTCTACGCCACCACGGTAACCCGCCCTGCCCTGTTCGCCGATTACCTGCGCGAACAGCTGCAACTGATCTGCAGCGATTACCCGGTCGAGATCTCCGTGCGCGTCTCGCGGCAGGAGATCCCCTTCCCCTATGTCCTCGACGGCGACGCCGGGGCGGAGCTGGCCGGGATCAGCCCGACCGAGATTGCCCGCCATTTCCCCGCCACCGAGCTGGCCGACATCGGCGACGAACTGGCGGACGGCATCGAACTCGATCAGGCGGCGGAGACAATCCCGCTCGCACTGTTTGACGGGCTGCGGACCGATTTCAGCCTGGCCCGGCTGGCCCACTACACCGGTACCCGGCCGGAAGATTTCCAGCGCTTCATCCTGTTCACCAACTACCACCGCTATGTCGATGAATTCGTTGACTGGGCGGGCGCGCAGCTGGGCAAAAACGGGTATACCGCGCTGGCCGGTGCCGGCGGTCTGCACCTGACGGAGAGCATGGCCAACGCACGCGAGCAGCTGTCGGACACCGCCTGGCGCCGGCACCAGATGCCGGCCTATCACCTGGTCGGCGAAGGGCGCGGCGGGATCACCCTGGTCAATATCGGGGTCGGCCCGTCCAACGCCAAGACGATCTGCGACCACCTCGCCGTGCTCCGGCCCGAGGCGTGGCTGATGATCGGCCACTGCGGCGGCCTGCGCCCCACGCAGAAGATCGGCGACTACGTCCTCGCCCACGCCTATCTGCGCGACGACCATGTGCTCGACCCGGTTCTGCCGCCGGAAATCCCCCTCCCCGCGATTGCCGAAGTCCAGCAGGCGCTGGCGCAGGCGGCGGAGGAAGTTTCCGGCGAGCATGGCAGCGACCTGAAAAAGCGGATGCGCACCGGCACCGTGGTCACCACCGACGATCGAAACTGGGAACTGCGCTACACCCAGTCCTCGCGCCGCCTGAGCCTGAGCCGGGCGGTGGGGATCGACATGGAAAGCGCCACTATCGCGGCGCAAGGGTATCGCTTCCGGGTACCTTACGGCACCTTGCTGTGCGTCAGCGACAAACCACTCCACGGCGAGATCAAACTGCCGGGACAGGCGAACAAGTTCTACGAGGAAGCCATCGCCGCGCACTTGCAGATCGGCGTCACCGCCTGCCGCCTGCTGCGCGAGGAAGGTGCCCGCCTGCACAGCCGCAAACTGCGCGCGTTCAATGAGCCGCCGTTCCGGTAGGGCCGCCCTACTCCCCTCCCGCTTGGGGGTGGGGTCGGGGGTGGGCCAATCTACGGTAGTGGCCCCGCACCCACCCCTAACCCCTCCCGCAAGCGGGAGGGGGATTTCCATATTCAGGCTGCTGCGATAGCTTCTCCCGAAGAGGAACCCACCGCATGACCCAGCCCAACCGATCCCGCTCCATCGCCGGGCGTGTCGCCCTAGTCACCGGGGCCGCCAGCGGCATGGGCCGGGCCACCGCGCGCCTGTTCGCAGCCGAAGGCGCGCATGTCGCGGTGACCGATCTCGACCTTGCCGCCTGCGAAGCGGTCGCGGCGGAATGCGGCGGCACCGCGCGGGCCTATGCGCTCGATGTGGCGGACAAGGACGCGATCCAGCGCGTCGTGGCGCAAATCGCCGCCGATTTTGGCAGGATCGACATTCTGGTCAACAACGCCGGGGTTTCCAGCTTCTGCGCGCTGGATGACGATGCCTACGAGGACGTGTGGCACCGCGCGGTGGCCGTCATGCTGACCGCGCACCAGCGCATGGTCCGCGCTGCGCTGCCGTGGCTGCGCCAGAGCGATGCGCCAAGGATCGTCAACATCGCCAGCACCGAAGGGCTAGGCGCGACGCCCGGCGACACGCCCTATGTCGCGGCGAAGACCGGGGTGACCGGCCTGACCCGGGGCCTCGCCGTCGACCTCGGCCCGGAAGGGATCACGGTCAACTGCATCTGCCCCGGCCCGATCCGTACCGCGATGACCGACAAAGTCTCAGACGAGCACAAGGAGATTTTCGCCAAGCGCCGCACCGCGCTCAGGCGCTACGGCGAGCCCGAGGAAGTCGCGCAGATGACGCTGTCACTGGTGCTTCCGGCGGCAAGCTATATCACCGGCGCGGTGATACCGGTCGATGGGGGGCTGATGGCGCGGAATGCGTGAAGGTCAGGCAGCGAGCGCTTGCGCTGTCCGATCAGGTTCTGCCGAGATAACCTTGAGGTAGGATCGCACTGCGGGTGGCGGCATGGTCCGTCCGATTTCGTATTGCCGGATGTTGGCCACAGGAATGCCATAGCGCTCGGCAAATTCGGCCTGACTGAGACCAAGACGGTGCCGCAGCGTGCGGACGAAACGCCCCATATGTGCCCGCTTCAACACAGCGACAGTTACATCCCGGTCCTCCGGATCGTCTGGATCGGCAGGAATCGCAACAGTCACCTCGTCTTGGGCTGAAATGAAATCACCATCGGCATCGCTGAATTCAGCCGGAAAGGGCTTCGTATTCTCGTCGCTCACCATCGTTGCTCCTACGCACCGAGATCATTCTCACCGAAACCTCGCGATCCGTATGGATCGCGGTCCATAACTTTCCATCGACCATGCCCACGGTCTTGAGCCGCTCCTCACCATCACCGTCCCGACTGGTGTCGATGACAAGCCGGAAGGGATCGGCGAAAACGCGCAAGCCAAAGTCGAGCCCCACTCCGTGCTTCGCCAGATTGGCCGCATCTTTGGCCGGATCGAACTCGACCTTCATATATGTAAATTACATAGCCCTGTCAAGAGCTATCCCCGCCCCTTGGTCTTCGTCTTCCCCGCCTGCGCGTGACAGGCGATGAAGTCGATGATCATGCCCGCCACGTCCTTGCCGGTGGCTTTCTCGATGCCCTCAAGCCCGGGGGAGGAGTTGACCTCCATGATCACCGGGCCGTGATTGCTCCGCAGCATGTCGACCCCGCAGACGTTCAGCCCCATGCGTTTGGCAGCGCGCAGCGCGGTGGAGCGTTCTTCCGGGGTAATGCGGATCACCTCGGCACTGCCGCCGCGGTGAAGGTTGCTGCGGAATTCGTCCGGTGCGCCGGTACGCTTGATTGCGGCGACGACCTTGCCGCCGATCACGAAGGCGCGGATGTCCGTCCCGCCCGCTTCCTTGATGAATTCCTGCACCAGGATGTTGACGTTGGCGCCGCGAAACGCCTCGATCACCGACTTGGCGCTGCTCATCGTTTCGGCCAGCACCACCCCGATGCCTTGCGTGCCTTCGAGCAGCTTGATCACCACTGGCGGGCCGTTGACCGCCCTGATCACTTCGTCCGTCTGGCGCGGATCGTGGGCAAAGGCGGTGAGCGGCAGACCGAGCCCGGCCTTGGCCAGGATTTGCAACGCGCGCAGCTTGTCGCGGCTGCGTCCGATCGCCACGCTCTCGTTCAGCGACCAGACCCCGGCCATCTCGAACTGGCGCAGAACCGACAAGCCATACTGTGTAACCGACGATCCGATGCGCGGGATCACCGCGTCAAACCCGTTCACCGGCTCGCCGTTGTAATAGACCATCGGGCGATGGCTTGCGATGTGAACGGTGCAGCGCAAGGTGTTGAGAATCTGCATGGAATGGCCGCGCTTCTCGGCAGCCTCAACCAGCCGCTGGTGCGAATAGAGATCCGGGTTACGCGCGAGCATGGCGATCTTCATCGCAGGATCCTTCGGCGCTCCTCGGCGCTCGACTGCAGGTAGGAACGGGACGAATCGACGAGAAACCCCCGCCGCAACGCCGTCCTGCCCACCAAAATGGGAAATTTCATGTCAGACCGGTCGGTAAGACTGAACTCGGCACGGAACACATGCGACCCGATCTTGATTCGGGTTTTGATAATCAGGCGTTCTTCCGACTGGCCGTTGGAACTCGTAATACTGCGATGATCGGCATGCGGCAACTCGCAAACGACCGGCGCGCTTGCTCCGCCCCCGACATCGAGCAGAAACCGGACCATCCGCCGCCTGCCGACGACGAACCGTTCAATCTGCGTGGCATGGAGCGACGACGTGCGGGCGCCGGTGTCGATCTTGGCCGGGATCCGGCAGTCAACCAGATCAGGCAGGCCGACCAGCTCGCGCCAACCGACAAGTTGCTTGTCAGTTTGCGGCACTGCCCGTCTTTGCCAGAATGGCCAGCCCGTCGCCGCCTTCGCCCGTCGCCAGACGGCGCAGGACCTTGCCGGAGGCGTAGTCCACTTCGGCGATGGTATCGGCGCCTGTTTCCGCGACATAGATGCGGCGGCCGTCCTCCGACCAGACGATGGTGACTTGCAGGCGCTGCTCGGCCTCGGCCACGCTGGAAACGGCAATTGTCCGCACCGTGGCACCGCTGGCCAGATCGACCACACTGAGCGATCCATCCGCGAGGTTGGACGTCACCGCGACATCGCCTTGCGGCCTTATTGCCAATCGCAGCGGGAACCGCCCGGTAGGCACCTCGCGCCGCACGGCCAGCGTCGCCGGGTCCAGTTCGATCGCCTTGTCGGACTTGCGGGCCGAAACCCACAGCGCCTTGCCGTCGGGTGAGAGGTCGATCCCTTCAGGCTCTACCCCGACCTTGACCGAGAACGGCGCACGGCGGGTCACGAGATCGACCCTTGTGACTGTGCCTGCACCAAGATCGGTGGTCCAAGCATGGCGTCCGTCGGGGCTGACTGCAAGCATGTGGCTGCCCGCCTGCCCGGTTGCGAACTCGAGCAGGTCCGGCTTTGCGCCCAGCGGGTCGACGATCCGGAAAACCGACTGGCGCCCTTCGGCTGTGACATAGATCGAGCCGTTGGAATGCCATTCGATGCCGTGCGGGCGGGCATTTTCGCCCAGATCCATCGCGGTCACCGTGGTGAGGGTGGCAGTGTCGAACACGGCAACCGTTGTCCCGCCATAACAGGCCAGCGCGACATGCCGCCCGTCCGGCGACGTCGCCAGCTCGTGCGGATTGGCGCAGCTTGGCACTTCGATTGCCTTTACCCCGGTGGCCAGGTCGATCTTCGTCAGCGTGTTGCCGCGCTTGTTGGCAACGAAAACTGCGGCATCACCACCCGGCACCGTGTCAGCGCCGGGTGTTGTCATGCAGCCGGCGAGAATGGCCAGCGGGACGAGGGCGGCGAGCCTTACCATCCGCGCGGCTTGCCCTTGTTCTGCTGGTCGAGCCACTTCTTGAGCGGGGCGAAATATTCCATCATCGCCTTGCCGCTCATCTTGCGGCTGCCGGTGAACGCTTCCAGCGCATCGGGCCATGGCTTGCTCGCGCCCATTTCGAGCATGGCATTCAATCGCTTGCCGACTTCCTCGTTGCCGTAGAACGAGCACCGGTGCAGCGGCCCCTTCCACCCGGCCGCATCGCAAGCCGCCTTGTAGAACTGGAACTGGAGGATCCGGGCGAGGAAGTAGCGGGTGTAAGGCACGTTGGCGGGGATATGGTACTTCGCCCCGGCGTCGAAGCTGTCAGCCCCGCGCTCGACTGGCGGGACCACGCCCTGGTACTTCAGCTTCATGTCGACCCAGTGCTTGCCGTAGTCGGCCGGCTGGACCTTGCCCGAGAACAGGTCCCACCGGTAGCGGTCGATAAGCAGGCCGAACGGCAGGAAAGCAACCTTGTCCATCGCCTGGCGCAGCAGCAGGCCGATGTCCTTGTCCGCGCTCGGCACCTTGTCGGCTTCGAGCAGGCCGATCTGGACGAGGTATTCCGGCGTCATCGACAGCGCCACCGCATCGCCGATCGCTTCGTGGAAGCCGTCGTTAGCACCGTCGAGGTAGAACACGTTCTGCTTGTTGTAGGCCCGCTGGTAATAGTTGTGGCCAAGCTCGTGGTGGATGGTGACGAAGTCGTCGCCATTGACCTTGATGCACATCTTGATCCGAAGGTCGTCGACCTGGTCGACATCCCACGCCGAGGCATGGCAGATCACTTCGCGGTCAGCCGGCTTGACGAACTGCGAGCGGGTCCAGAACGTGTCCGGCAGCGGCGCAAAGCCGAGCGAGCTGAAGAAGCCCTCGCCCGCCTTGACCATCTTTATCGGGTCATAGCCCTTGGCCTGGAGCAGCTCGGTCACGTCATAGCCGATGTCGCCAGCGCCAGCAGGGGCGACGAGGTCGTAGATCCCGCCCCATTCCTGTGCCCACATGTTGCCCAGCAGGTCAGCCCGGATCGGCCCGGTCTTGGCTTGCACGCTGTCACCGTATTTCTCGTTCAGCTTCCAGCGAACATAGGTGTGCAGGCTCTCGTAGAGCGGCTTGACCTCGAGCCACAACTCATCAGTCAGCCCGGCGAAAGCATCCGGGTCCATGTCGTAGTTGGAGCGCCACAGCGCGCCCGCGTCGGCATAGCCCAGCTCCTTGGCGCCCTCGTTCATCAGGGCGACCATCCGGACATAATCGTCCTTCATCGGCGCACCGACGTTGTCGTGCCAGCTCGCCCACATCTCCTTCAGCTCGTCCGGATTGCGGTTGGTGCCCATCTCGGCTTCGATGTCGCTGCCGTTGATCGGCTCGCCACGCAGGGTGCCCTTGCCCTTGCCGTAAATGCCCTGCAGCCGCCCCTTGAACGTGGCGACTTCGACCGCCGCGCCATCGCGGCTCGGGGCAGGCGTGGTGATGACCGTGCGCATGCGGTTGAGGATGCGGTTGGTGTCATAATCGAGCCCCGCCGCCCTGGCGTGGTGGGCGGCGGCTGCGGCATTGCTGACCAGCATCATGGTCAGGATCGCTTCCTGCTCCGCGTTGAGCGCTTCGGTGTCTTCGGTAATGTAGGTCGAATAGACCCATTCCGCGCGCGCCTGCCGGTTGATCTGGTCAAGGAACTTGACCGCGGCCTCGTCAACGAATTCCCGGGCCGCTTCGGCGGTCGGCGGCTCGGCATGGTGATCCGCCAATGCCGGCGAAGCAAGCGAAGCGGCAAGCGCGGCGAGCGCAACGGTGGCATATTTCATGGTATCCAGTCCCTCTGGTCTCGATTGTCTCGAATGAAACCGGTCTGGACCGGTGGCGCAGCGAATTCAACCGGCAGGCGGCGAAATTCGACGAACAACCAGCCCGGCAATCACCCCGAAGAAAGTCACCAGCCAGGCGACCATCTTGATCGGGCGCACGGTCGCAGCAAGCGCGGCCAGCCCGTCGCTGCCCTGCCCGCGCGCCAGTTGAACCAATTGTGCCAGCGTTTCGGTGAGGTCCGTCGCGAGGAACAGAGCGGCGGCCACCGCCAGCAACCATCCAAGCCGCTTCAGCTTGGGCCGACCATCCTGCGCGAACCACAGTCCGCCGTACCACGCGCCGAGACCGTAGATCACGATGAACACCAGGTCGCCGAGCATCGCCATCTGCGCCCGTTCCGCCAGCCCCGCAACTGCCCAGGCACTCTGGATCCGGTCGACCTCAGCCGCGGAGCCGGCCGCCTGATGGTCGAGGATGCCGCCCGGCACGGCATCGATAGCAAGGGGCATGCTCAGCCAGATCACGAACACGAACAGCGCAAGGCCGCCCGGCCACAGGCTGACAAACCGCTGGAATGCGCGGGGGTCGTTCACCGGAGGAAATCCACCAGTGCGTCACCCATTGCGCCCTCGGCGACCGAACTCATGTGCGTGCCCGGGATTTCGACAAATTCGGCATCAGGCAGCAATTCAGCGAGGCGCGGGGCGGAGCCATTGTCGCTGTCCTTGTCGCCGCACAAAACCATGGTCGGCATGGTGATCCGCGCCAGTTCCTCCTCGCGCGTATCGTCGACCGCATTGAGCAGTAGCCGCGCCGCCACCCGGTCCACCTTCATCGTCTTCATGAAGCTGACCGCCATGAACGCCGGATCACCGCGCTTGACCTCGTCAAACCGATCGATCGCATCGATGAAGAAGGCTGATCGGCGGTTCCACCCGGCGAGCCCTTCCAACCCCATGCCGGACAGCACCAGCCCGTGCGGCTCCAGCCCGGCAATCACCGCTCGTGCCGCCGTGCGCGCGCCGAGCGAGAACCCGACCAGGTCGTAATCTTCCAGTTCCAGCGCCTCGACCAGCGCCACCGCGTCGCGCGCCAGAACGCCGGGAGGATAGGCAGAGGGATCGTGGGGCTTGTCGCTGGCACCGTGTGCGCGCAGGTCGGGCATGATCGCCTCGAACCCGGCCTCGGCCAGCTTCTGCGCATGCCCGAACCGGATCCAGTTCATCTCGGCACTGGAGAACAGGCCATGCAGCATGAGCACCGGCCGCCCTGCGCCGAGGCGGTGGATGGCGAGTTTGGTGCCGTCGAAGGAGGTAACCAAGTCAGTGATCATTGAGAGGCACCAAAAAGCTTCGCGGAATTTACAAACTCCGCCCTGCCAAAGATTTGATATCTGCTCAGATGAGGCAGGAAGATCAACCGATTGCCTCTTGTGGTGTTACAGACCTCTGCACAAACTTTGCCCCAACCGGTAGGCACCCTCTCAGCAGTTCCGCTACCAAACCACTCCATAATCCGATGTCTTACGGGATTCACTCCAAATGCAACAATTGGGGTAGCGGGGGAGACTAGCGCTAGTGTCCAATCCAATAGCTCGATTCCAAGATCTAATGCAGACTCCTTAAGCTCGCCCGGGAATTCTGCCCACGATGGACTACGGAATGGTGTTAGTTGAAAAGACAGGATGTTCTCAGGTAAGCAACGAGAGAAAAACTCGGAATGCATTTTCTGAATTTGCTTTTGAAGCGGAGTGTACGAGCAGCCGTCCTTACTCCAAGGATCGTCAAAATACGAGTTGCGATTCGACCCATCGCTTTGTGCAGCTAGATGGTTGTCAATCTCCCATGGATGCGGCGCCCTTCCTCCACCCGGGTTTAGACCGATTGTAACCAGGCACGGATCGTTTCTTGAGGACAATGGGCCGAAGATGTAAGACCACCCCAACTTAAAACCATGCAAATCGTAATATTCTTGAATGCGTTCTCGGACATCATCGGCAGAACTTGCAGAATTAATCTTCACCGCTTGACCAGCCCCTTCTGCTCCATCCGCCACTGGACCATGTCGATCCGGTCCTGGCCAAAGAACGGCTCGCCATCGAACACCAGAGTCGGCACACCCCAATGTCCGCTGGCTTCGAGCGCGGCCTGGTTGGCGGCGATCTCGGCGTCGAGCGTATCAGGTTCGGCAACGGCTTCCGCATCAAGTTCGGCAAGATCGAGCCCGGCCCGCGCGGCGGCACCGGCAAGGTGGTCGCCCTCGTTCCATCCCTCGGCCCCGCCCCAGATCAGCCGCGCAGCCTCGTGGGCGAAGGCGAGGCCCTTGCCCCGCCGCGCCGCCGCTTGCCCGAGCCTCGTCACGCGGCGGATGTGCGGCTGCTCCGCAGCAATCTCGCGCGTCATCATGTTCTGGATGATCGGATCGGGCCGCGGCGGGCCAAACGGAATGCCGTGGAACTGGGCCACCCGCATCATGTCACGCATGGTGTAGCCGAGCCAGTTGGGATGATTGCGCTCGAAGAAGTCGGGCTGGCGCACCGCCAGTGGATAGACCGGGCGCAACGCGAGATCGAGATCGTACGCCTCCGTCATCGCGCGGTATCGGCCAATCGCCAGGTAGCTGTAGGGCGAGCGGAAGCTGAAATA
>JAHDXX010000016.1:0-6421 GCA_023384025.1 Sphingomonadaceae bacterium | reverse complement strand
GTCGGCGGTCAGGGTCATGTCCGGCAGGCTAGCGAAACCGCCAGCCCGCCGCCAGAGCGCAAATGCGACTTGTCGATACTAAGCCTGCATAATATATGCCCACGCATGATACCCGACCTCGGATACCGCATGGCCGACAACTCGCGTCTCTTGCGCCGCCTGTTCGATGACCGTGTCCGCAGCCTGGGCCTGACTGCCGTGCAGGCGCGCCTGTTGCTGGCGCTGGACCGGCATCCGGACTGCAACCAGGGCTTCTATGCCGAGCGGCTGGAGGTTGAGCCGATCACGCTCACCCGGATCGTCGACCGGATGGAAGCAGCAGGGTGGATCGAGCGCCGGGCAGACCCTGCCGACCGCCGCGCCCGCATCTTGCACCTGACCGAAAAGGCGCGCGACCGGGTGACTCAGGTCGAAGGGATCGTGAGCCGCCTTGTGTCCGACATGCTGACCGGCCTGTCCAAGCGGGAACAGCTCCAGCTGGGCGAGCTGCTTGACCGGATCGGGAGCAACCTTGCCGCCGCGCGCGAGATGCCGGAGGTCGCCCATGGCTGAGGCCGATCCCATGCTGCCCGCCATGCAGGCCGAGGAAGCGGCACCGCCCGCCAAACCGCGTCGTCGCTGGGGCAGGCTGGCCCTCATGCTGTCGCTGCCGCTGGCACTGGTCGTCGGGGCGCTGCTGTACTGGCAGAGCCTGCAGGGCAAGGTCAGCACCGACAACGCCTACCTCAAGCAGGAGAAAGTCGCGATCAGCGCAGAGGTCGGCGGGCGGATCATCGATGTGCGGGTGCGTGAAGACCAGCTGGTCAGGGCCGGAGACCTGTTGTTCCGGATTGATCCGGAGCCCTACCGCTTGCAGATCGCCCAGGCTGACGCAGCGATTGCCGGTGCTCAGGCCAATGTCACGGCGCTGGGCAATGCGAGCGAGTTGACCGGCGCGGAAATCTCCGCCGCGCGCGAGGACATTGCCTTTGCCGAGGCCAATTTCCGCCGCAAGGATGAACTGTTCCAGCGCGGCTTCCTGACCCGGACCGAACACGATGCCGCGCGCCACGCGGTCGCTCAGGCGCGCGAGGGCCTCCGGCTGGCCGAAGCGCGGCAGGCAGAGGCCCGCGCCAAGCTGGCAACGGGCGCACAGGTGCCCGGCCAGAACCCGCACATCGCCGCAGCCCGGGCCGGACGGGCGGGTGCGGAACTGTCGCTGTCGCGCACCGAAGTCCGCGCGCCAGTCGGCGGGCGCGTCGCACAGGCGGACCGGCTCCATGTCGGACAGCAACTGGTGGCAGGGCTACCGGTGGTGACAATCGTGGCCGACGGGACCGCCTATGTCGAAGCCAACTTCAAGGAAACCGACCTCGCCGAGATGCAGGTCGGCCAGAAGGCGGAGATCGAATTCGATGCCTATCCGGACCTTGTCCTGAAAGGCCATGTCGCCTCGATCGGCGCAGGGACCGGATCGGAGTTCTCGGTGCTCCCGGCGCAGAACGCCACCGGCAACTGGGTCAAGGTGACGCAGCGCGTGCCGGTGCGGATCGCGATCGACGAGAAGAGCCCGCGCCAATTGATCGCCGGGCTGTCGGCCGAAGTCACCGTCTTCACCGACGACTGACATGGCAACGCTGGCGGCTCCGGTCCCGCACGACGAACCGCACCTTCATACCGACAACCAGCCGGTGCTGATCGTCGGCGTGATGGCAGCCAGCCTGCTGCAGATCCTCGATTCGACCATTGCCAACGTCGCCATCCCGCACATGCAGACCTCGCTCGGGGCGACGGTCGAGACCGTGACCTGGGTGCTGACGAGCTACATCATCGCCAGCGCCGTGGCCCTGCCCATGACCGGGTGGCTGGCCGACCGGATCGGTGCGCGCCGGCTGTTCATCGGCTCGGTCGCCGGTTTCATCATCGCCTCGATGCTGTGCGGGGCGGCGCAGAACCTCGAGGAGATGGTCCTGTTCCGCGCCCTGCAAGGGGTGGCGGGTGCGTTCATCGCCCCGCTCAGCCAGGCCTTCCTGCTCGACACCGCGCGGCCCAGCAAGCACGCGCTGATGATGTCGATCTGGGGCATGGGGATCATGATCGGCCCGATCCTCGGCCCGATCCTGGGCGGATGGCTGACCGAAACCGCGAACTGGCGCTGGGTGTTCTATGTCAACCTGCCGGTCGGCGCGCTGGCGCTGGCAATCCTGATTGCGTACCTGCCGCACCGCCCGGAGAGCGCGCGGCGGTTCGATTTTGCCGGCTTCGTGCTGATCGCCCTGGCGCTGGCCGCGTTCCAGTTGCTGCTCGACCGGGGGCAACAGCTTGACTGGTTCGATTCCGCGGAGATCTGGCTCTACGCGATCGTCTCGGTCTCATCCGCCTGGATGGGGTTCATCCACCTCGCCACAGCCTCCAATCCCCTGTTCGACCGGGCGCTGTTTGCCGATCGGAACTTCATCATCTCGCTGATGTTCATGATCGTGATCGGGGTCGTGATGTTTGCCGTAATGGCGCTGCTGCCGCCGATGTTGCAGGGCCTGTTCGGCTATGGCGTGATCGACACCGGCATGGTGCTGATGCCGCGCGGCGTCGGCGTCCTGGTCAGCATGCAGCTGTCCGGCCTGCTGATGCGCCGCGGGTGGGACGCGCGGCCGGTTGTGGCGATGGGCTTCCTGATCTGCGCGGTCTCGCTGTGGCAGATGGCGCACTGGTCGCTGGAGGTTGACGCAACCCACGTCGTGATCTCCGGCCTGCTGCAAGGGCTCGGCATGGGGCTGGTGTTCATCCCCTTGCAAGTCAGCGCTTTCGCCACCCTCCCCGCCCGGCTGCGCACCGATGGATCGAGCCTGCTCAACCTGTTCCGCTCGCTGGGCGCCTCGGCAGGCATCTCGCTGATGTCTGTGCTGCTCGCGCGCAATCTCCAGACTGCCCATGCCGACCTCGCCCAGCATATCGACGCAGGGGCGCTTGCCAGCGTCGATGTCTCGACCATCGACCGCTACCAGATGGTCGGCGACGTGGCGCTCCGCCTGATCGATGCCGAGATCAACCGGCAGGCGGCGATGATCGCCTATGTCGACGACTTCTGGGCGATGCTGTGGATCACCCTCGCCGCTGCCCCGCTGACCTTGCTGATGCGGCGCAATGCTGTCCCGCAGCAACGCTAGCGGAAGAAGCAGGTGGTTCCCGCATAGAGGCTGGCGACCTTGCCATCCTCGAAGAACCCGCCCAGCCCTTCGCCATCGCTGTAGAACTCGTCGCCCAGCGTGCTGTCCTCGATCAGCTGCGGCTTGAGCACGTCCATGACCTGCGCCCGCGTGCTGCCGATGCCGATCCCACTCACGGTAGCGAGCGGGGTCTTGGAACGCCCGTCGAGGTACCAGCCCACCAGCCTGCCATCCATGTAGTTGAGCGTAAGCGGACCGAAGCGGCTGAACTCCAGCGGCCCCGCCCCGCATTCCTGGCTGAGGCTCTTGTCCACCGCAACGCCAAGCGCCGCGCCGACCATCTGGTCGACCGTTGCGCGCGGCGTGCCCCATGCAACCAGCGGAGTGCCGCCGTTCGACGGGTCGACCTGGCGCAACCCCTCACCATCGATCAGCAGCTGCGCCGCTTCGCTCGACCGGGCTGCAATCGGCGCGGCTTCGTTGCGCGGCGTTTCGGTAGCGCTGGTCGCCGGAACCGGCTCCTGCGGCGCAGGCACTTCCCCCGAACAGGCCGCCAGCAGCAGCACAGCCCCGGCCAGGATAGCGCGCACCACCCTCACCCCTTCTTGAGGTGCCGCCGCCCGAGCAGCTCGGCGATCTGCACCGCGTTGAGCGCGGCGCCCTTGCGCAGGTTGTCGCTCACGCACCACAGATGCAGGCCGTTCTCGACTGTCGGGTCCTCGCGCACGCGGCTGATGTAGGTCGCCCCGTCGCCGACGCATTCGATCGGGGTGACGTATCCGCCGTCCTCGCGCTTGTCGATCAGCATGATCCCCGGTGCCTCGCGCAGGATGTCCTGCGCGTCCTTGGCCGACAGCTCGTTTGCGAACTCGATGCTGACCGCCTCGGAGTGGCCGACGAACACCGGCACCCGCACACAGGTGGCGGTGAGCTTGATCTTCGGATCGAGGATCTTCTTCGTCTCGACCGTCATCTTCCACTCTTCCTTGGTGAAGCCGTCATCGAGGAAGACGTCGATGTGCGGGATCAGGTTGAAGGCGATCTGCTTGGTGAACTTCTTCGCTTCGACCGGATCGCCGACGAAGATCGCGCGGCTCTGCTCGAACAGCTCGTCCATCCCCGCCTTGCCCGCGCCGGAGACCGACTGGTAGGTCGACACGACCACCCGCTTGATCGTCGCCGCATCGTGCAGCGGCTTCAGCGCGACGACGAGCTGCGCGGTCGAGCAGTTGGGGTTGGCGATGATGTTCTTCTTCGCATAGCCGTCAATCGCGTCGGGGTTCACCTCGGGCACGATCAGCGGCACGTCCGGGTCCATCCGCCAGTACGAGCTGTTGTCGATCACAACGCAGCCCTGCGCCGCCGCCTTGGGGGCGTATTCCTTGGCCGGGCCGCCGCCGGCGCTGAACAGCGCGATGTCATAGCCGGTGAAGTCGAAATGCTCGATGTTCTTGCACTTGAGCATGCGCCCGGTGTCGCCGAACTCGACTTCGCTCCCGGTCGAGCGGGGCGAGGCGACCGCAGCGACTTCGTCGCACGGAAACTCGCGCTCGGCGAGGATCTGCATCATCTCGCGCCCGACATTGCCCGTCGCGCCGACCACTGCCACCCGGTAACCCACTAGCTCACTCCTTGAACGGTAACGAGGCGCGCCTTTAGCGCCCCGGTGCTGCATTGGCGATGAATTTCCCCTTGGGGCGCGGCGGGCGTGGCTTTCATGCCCGGTGTTACAGTGAAGGGTAGTTTTCCGAAAATTCGAGCACGCCGGAAAACGCCACGCTCACAATGGTTTGGGCGGGGTTTGGCAGGGCGATGTGTCACCTTCGGCATGGCGCGGTTCCGTTCGGATGTGCAGCGGAGCGTTTGGGAGCCGGATAGCAGGCCGGGCGCGTGTAGGAAAATCGAACATGCGCGCAGACCCCGCCTCTCCTTGGGAGGGGCTTGGCGGACATCGTGCTCCTCAGCAGCCAATCCGCCATCACCCCGGCCCACGCCTGCCCCCGCGAAGGCGGGGGAGCCGGGGTCCCGCTGTTCTTCGGGGCATGGCTCTGCCGGGCCAAGCAAGCGGGACCCCGGGTCAAGCCCGGGGTGACGGGTAAGACCAGAAGTTACCGACTTGCCTCCAACAGATTGAATTATCCCGCATTGCCAGATATCGTCCCGCAGTGGACAGCACCACCGATCCCCTCAGGGAGTCGACCGGATGACCAGACTGAAGCGCTTCATTTGCGGCTTATGCCTGCTTGCGGTGTCGGGAACCGCGCAAGCAGAAGACCCTTCCTCGATCATCGTCACCGGCGACCGCGACGAACAGGCCCGCGCGGTTCGGGCGCTGACCTCCGACCTCGTCATTCCTGCACGGATCGACAAGCCGTTTGCCCGGTTCCACCAGCCCTTCTGCCCCGCCACAGTGGGGATCAAGACCGACTATGCCCTGGTAATCAACGGGCTGATGCGCGCCAACGCCAGACAGGTTGGCGCACCAGTGGGGGCGGAGGACTGCACCCCCAATGCGCTGCTGATGTTCGCCAAGGACGGGCCGACCGCGATTGAGAAGTTGCGTGAGGATCAGGCCTGGCTGTTCAAAGGCGTGCCGCCGAGCAAGATCCGGGAAATGGCCGGTCCGGGTGACATGACCTATGCTTGGAGCACTTCGGAAGTGCGCGGTGTTGACGGAAGCCCGATGAAGATTGTTCAAATCGGTGATATCAAGCGCGACGCCTATCTCAACGATCAATACCAGAGCGGGCGCCTGAACGGGACGATCCGGATGGACGTAATGGGCGCGGCAGTGCTGATCGATCTCGACCATGTCGGCGGCAAGACGCTGGAGCAATTGGCGGCCTATGCCACCATCCGCCTGCTGGCGACCGTGCGCGACCGAGAGCCGGGCGAGACCAGCGCGGTGCCGAGCGTGCTGTCACTGTTCACCCAGCCGGAGCAGGCCCCTGCCGGGCTGTCCCGGTTCGACCTAGCGCTGCTGCGCGCCTTCTACGCGATGCGCCCCAACGAACGCTCCGCCGCGATCCTCGACGCGACGGCGCGGTATTACCTGTCGGACAGGTTCGAGGTGGCGGGGCAATAGGTAGCCAAATATCCTGTCCATCGTCGCCCCGGCCCCCGAGCCGGGGTCCCGCTGGACTCCAAGGCCTAGCGCTGCCCGTCCGGGGAAGCGGTACCCCGGGTCAAGCCCGGGGTGGCGGAGATTGGGTACAGGAATTTCAATCTTTGCTGAACTGCTGAACCAATTGCTGGTATTTCCTCGCGTGTGCTTC
>JAHDXX010000296.1 GCA_023384025.1 Sphingomonadaceae bacterium | reverse complement strand
GCATCCGCCCGGCCGAGATCAGGCGGCACAAGCGGCCATAGGCAGCGCGGTCGGTCGGGTAGGCAAGGAAGGCGAGCCCCTCGACCGTCTCGATGCGGCAGCCGATCACCGGGCGCAGTCGCAGGGTCTGCGCTTCGGTGTGGAGCCGCACCACCCCGGCCATCGAATTGGCATCGGCAATTCCGATCGCGTCGTAGCCCAGCCTGCGCGCGGTGGTGACGAGGTCGACCGCATCCGACGCGCCGCGCAGGAAGCTGAAGCACGACACCAGCCCCAGCTCGACGAACGGGCTGTGCTCGGGTGGCGTTATGACGTCAGGATCGGCCTCGATCCGGCGCCGGTCAGGGGTGAGCGGTGCGTCGGGCATCAATCCTCCCCGGCACGGGGAGGGGGACCGCTTGCGCAGCAAGGGGTGGAGGGGCACGGGCCTAATACGCGGCACGCCATCGCCGCGCCAGCCCGAGGGTGCCCCTCCACCATCCTGCGGCCACGGCCTTGGATGGTCCCCCTCCCCGTGCCGGGGAGGATCATGCGCCTTCCAGCTCCGCCAGCCGCGCCGCGACCTGCGCCAGATCGCGCGCGAACAGCCTTTCCTGCTCCGCCTGCGCCTCTCCCTCCAGTCGCAGGAGGTAGGACGGGTGGACTGTCAGCCACAGCTCGCTGCCGTCCTCCAGCGGGATCGCCCGCCCGCGCTCGCGCCCCACGCTGACGGTGCGGCCGAGCAGGCTGCGCGCCGCGCTCGCCCCCAGTGCCAGCACCATGCGCGGGCGGACCAGCGCGCGCTCGTTTTCCAGCCACCAGCGGCAGGTGTCGATCTCCTTCGCAGCAGGCGACTGGTGCAGCCGCCGCTTGCCCTTCATCACGTACTTGAAGTGCTTGGCCGCGTTGGTGAGATAGGCGCTGCCCCGGTCGATCCCGGCCTGCGCCAGATGCCGGTCGAGCACTTGCCCGGCTGGCCCCACGAAGGGACGCCCGGCCAGATCCTCCTGATCGCCGGGCTGTTCGCCGACGATCATCAAGGTGGCATCGTGCGCCCCCTCACCCATGACCGCGCGGCTCTCCAGCGCGCCGATCGGGCAGGCGCGGCAGGCGTGCAGCCCTTCACCCAAGGCCGCGAGCGTCGCCGGGCGCGGACCGAAGTCGAGACTGCCTGACGTCACCATACGCGCCTCGCGGGCCTGCGCCCCGGCGATCAGTTCCGGGATCAGCACCGCTTCGGGCATGTTTTTCCAGTACTTGCGCGGCATTTCTTTCACCATCGCACCGATCTTCAGCCGCGCAGGATTGAAGATCGAGGCGTAGTAGGTCCGCCACAGGTCCTCCGCCGGGTCGCCCGCCGGGGCATCGCCGCGCTGCGCGGGCGGGCCTTCCTCCAGCACTTCGCCATTCCAGTGCAGGCAGCCGCGCGGGGTCAGGATCGACCAGCGCATGGTGGCAAAGCGACGGACGAAGAACCCGGCGTTGGCGCGCAGGATGTGATGCTCCGGCTCGAACCAGGCGACGTAGTGCTCACCTGCTTCCGCCTCGTCCGATTCGACCAGGCGGAAGCGGGCGAAGGCGCGCATCTTGTGAATGTCGCGCCGCACCGCCTTGGCGAGGTCCTCGGCCCGGCGCACGTCGAGATCGGCCTTGTCCTCCATGATCCGGGGGCTGCGCTGGAGCCGCCACAGCAGGCGGTAGAGCAGCGCGAACCGGCCCGGGTCGCTGTGCAGCACCACACTCTTCGCCAGCTCCACGAACCGGCGGCTGGCGCGCACCGGCGGGCGGTCGCGCGGGGGGACCGGCAGGCGCAGGGCAGCATTGGCCGGGCCTTCCAACGCGAACAGGTCACCCGCCCCGCCCGGCTCGCTCCACGCCACGCGGTCGGGCGGCACATCAGCCTCGACCAGCGCCCGCGCGCGTTCGCGCCACAGGTCGAAGTCGTCCGGCTCGGGCAGGTGCACGGCGTAGTGGCGACCGACGGCGAGATGCTGGAGGGCGGTCACGCCGCAAACAGTTCCAACTGCTCGCTTTTCGGTGCGAGCAGTGCGCGCAGGTCGGCCCGGTCAGTCAGCGTTACAGGCCGCCAGTCGAGCGTACAGATGAACGGGCGGACCTTGGCGATCGACTGGGTCAGCCGCGCCACGTCGTCCAGCCGCAAAGTGCGGTGACGGCGGCTGGCGAGGATCCGCTGCACCGCCTTCACCCCCAGCCCCGGTACCCGCAGCAGCTGTTCCTTGCTCGCGCGGTTGACGTCGACCGGGAAGGCCTCACGGAACTTCAGCGCCCAGGCGAGCTTGGGATCGATGTCGAGCGGCAGCATGCCATCGGCTTCGGTGGCCTGCATCACTTCGGCGGGCTGGTAGCCATAGAACCGCATCAGCCAGTCCGACTGGTAGAGCCGGTGCTCACGGATCAGCGGCGGGCGCCTGAGCGGCAGGACCGCGCTGGCATCGGGGATGGGCGAGAACGCGCTGTAATAGACCCGGCGCAGGCGGAAACTGTCGTAGAGGCGGCTGGCCTTGCCGACGATATCGGCATCGGTCGCGGCATCGGCGCCGACGATCATCTGGGTCGACTGCCCCGCCGGGGCGAATCGTGGCGCGTGGCGGAACCGCTTCCTCGCATCCTTCGCCTCGACGATGTCGCGCTTCAGCTTGCCCATCGCCCCCTCTATCTGGCGTGCATCCTTGTCCGGCGCGAGACGGACCAGCCCGGCATCGGTCGGCAGCTCGAC
>JAHDXX010000295.1 GCA_023384025.1 Sphingomonadaceae bacterium | reverse complement strand
CGGCGCCTTCGCCCCGTCGCGCAGCGCATAGGTATCGTGATAGCGCATCGCGAAATCGAGCACCGACAGCCCTGCTTCACCCGCCTCGAGCAGATGGCTTGCCACACCGGTGGTCAACCCGGTCACTTGCCCGGCCTGATCGCGGTCAAATGCCTGGTTGTGGACATTGTGCATGGTCTCGACGAAGCTCGCCGAGACTTCCGCGATCATCCGGCGCCAACCCTCCTCGCCGCAATAGCGCACGTGCCCCTCCGGATGGGAAGCGAGCGCGCCGTCCGGGGTGAACAGCGCGGCGAGGCCCGCTGCATCCCGGCTGTCCACCGCAAGCGCGTAGCGGAAAGCGAGGTCGTGCAGTTCCTGGGGCGCGGTAAACCAGGCCATCAGGCACGCGCCATGAGGCGCTCGCGGTCGCGCTCCAGCCGGCTCGCTGCGAAGAACGCGAGCGCCGCCCCGAGCACACCCACCGGCACGATCACGCTCAGCGCAAGCCGCAGCGAATGGGCGTCATCACCGAACGCCTGGCTCAGCGCCCCGGTGAGCCACGGGCCGACGAAGTAACCCAGCATTGTCGTAGCGGCGATGAACAGCGCGGTCGCACTCGCCCGGAAGCGGGCCGGGAGCATGTACTGGAGCGCGGCAAACAGCCCCACCGACCAGCCGCCGCCAAGCAACCCGCACGGGATTGCCAGCCACTTGGCCGAGACAAACGTCGGTGCCCAGATCGCTGCGACCACCAGCAAGGTCGCCGATCCCAGCGCGAGGGCGGAAAGCAGGGCAGGCCAGGTCCTGCTGCGCCTGGACAGACGATCCGACACTGCACCGAAACACAGCATTCCCATAAGTCCGGCGAGCCCGAAGTTGACGGCGAACGCGGTCTTGGCTTCTACCGGATCAATCGCGTAATTGCGGGCGAACAGTTCCGGCCCCCAGTATCCGAACGACACGCCTGACAAGGCCCCCAGCCCGAAACCGATCGACATCATCACGAAACTCGGCGTGCGCACCAGCAGCGCGACCAGTTCGCCCAGCGGTATCGTGACCGTCGCTTCTCCCGCCACCTGCCCTTCGCGCGCAGGCTCGCGCACCAGCAGCAGGGCCAGGAGGCCGAGGAATACGCCGGGGATCCCGATGGCGAAGAACGCCATTCGCCAGCCGTGCTCGGCAGCAATGGCCGGGCCGCCCGCCTGCCCGGCGATCTGCCCGATATAGGTCGCAAGGCCCAGAATGGCGAAAGCCATCCCGCGCTTCTCCGGCTTGAAGTAATCCGACAGGATCGAATAGGCGGGCGCGACGAACGCTGCTTCCCCTACCCCCACTCCGATCCGGGCCAGGGCCAGGGACCACGGCCCGGTGGCAAGGCCGGTCGCCGCGGTGGCGAGGCTCCACATGACGCAGCCTGCCGCGATGATCCGGATGCGCGACTTGCGGTCGGCCAGCCGGGCAAAGGGCACGCCCATCACGATATAGAGCATGACGAACGCCGGCCCCATCAGGAGGCCCATGACATTGTCACCGATGCCGAACTCTTCCTTGATCGGGCCGACCAGCCCGGTCAGCAGATAGCGGTCGGCGAAGTTGAAGATGTAGATCAACAGCAGGGTGGCAAGCACCACCCAGGGGTTCGAGCGGGGGGCGGTGGCGCTGTCCATCAGTCGCGCTTGATCATGCCGCCGTTGACGTGCCAGACCTGCCCGTTGACCCATTCCCCGTCGTCCGAGGCGAGGAAAGCCACGGCAGCAGCAATGTCGTCGCCATGGCCCAGCCGCTTGTGCGGCACGGTCTTGAGCGCGGCTTCGACATATTCGTCGGTCAGGTGCTGCTTGACCGCTTCGGTCAGCACCACACCGGGGCAGATGCCGTTCGCGCGGATGCCTTTCTTGCCGTATTTCGCCGCGACATGGCGCACCAGCGCATGGATCGCGTTCTTCGTCATCGGGTAAGCGACCTGGAAGGCATTGCCGCCAATCGCCGCGCCGGACGAGGTGTAGATCATCGCCCCGCTGCCGCGCTCCAGCATGACCGGCAGCGCGGCCTGTGTCGCGAACATGTGGCTCTTGGTGTTGATCGCGAACGAGCGGTCGAGCACCTCTTCCGGGCAGTTGAGCGCGTCGATATCGCCCTCGGTCCCACCGGCGAGGTTGGAGTGGTAGAAATCGAGCCCGTCGAATTCGTCCAGTGCGGCCTGCACGATCGCGGCTTGCGAAGCGGCCTTGGTGCCGTCGAGATAGACCCCGATCGCCTTGCCACCGGCGTCACGGATCGCGGCGGCGGTTTCCTTCGCCCATTCCTCGGTGATGTCGCCAATCACCACGGCGGCGCCTTCCTCGGCCAGCCGCCGCGCCGTGGCCGCGCCAATCCCGCGCCCGCCACCGGCAACGACACCGACCTTGCCCTTCAAACCACGCATGACACTCTCCATGAATTTGCGTTAGAATAATGGCTATTTCATACGCAAACTGCTGTCAAAACTAAAGTTCAATTTACTTTTTGCGTATTTCGGACCAGTCAAGGGTCGGATCGAGAGGATGTCGACCCAGGCCGCCCGGCGCAAGGGGGCGGATGGGCCGGGGATGGAAGGAACGGGTACAATGCGGATTGGTAGACGAACCCTGCTGGCCGGCACTGCCGCCGTTGCCGCAGGTGCCGCCGGGGCCTGGTGGTGGGGCGGTGAACCGCCCGTGCCGAAGGCCGACCGCGCCGCACGGACCGAGGGCCAGCTGTTCGAACGCGGC
>JAHDXX010000294.1:2151-2755 GCA_023384025.1 Sphingomonadaceae bacterium | reverse complement strand
CGCGAACGAGGGCCTGGCGGCCCGCGCACGCTCGAGGAAGAGCGCGACGGCCGGCGCAGCCAGCAGGGTCGCGGGTTGGGCGGCCGGGTCCGGGAGGGGCAGGGGCTGGAGCACGAGCTCACGCTCCCCGCGCACGCGCAGGGCGGTCAGGCGGCCGAACACCACGCGGAAGTCGGCCACGCCATCGGCCAGGCTTTGCTCGGGGATCTCGACAGTGGCGAGATAGCCAAGTTCCTGAAGTCGCGCGTTCGCCTTGGCCTGGATATCGCACAGGGCCGACAGCGGCATTTCCCGGCCGGTATAGCCTGCATAGCTGTCTGCCAGCGACAGTCCCGGAACACGATCGAGACCGATAAACTCGGCACCGGTGAGAGACAGCTTGATGTCGGAATATTCGGCCCGGTCCAGTGCACAGGGCGCGCGCTGGAGTTGGCCGTCGATCGTCAACGTTGCCCCCTGGCGACGCTGTTCCTGACTCGGTGGGATCAGCTCATCGCGGGTCGGAGGGGTAACGCCCCCCGGCACACCCTGCGCCAGGGCGCTTCCGGCGGGAATGGCCAGTGCGGCACCGGCAATGACCGTTGAAACCAGCATTCCCCGGCGT
>JAHDXX010000294.1:0-2141 GCA_023384025.1 Sphingomonadaceae bacterium | reverse complement strand
GCGCAATGGCTCCGGCTTTCGCCTTCGGTTCGATCGACAAAGTGGCCCCCACACAATTCGTTTTCGGCGTGCTTATGAAGCACACAACGGAGCGACCCTGTCGTCGGCCATTATACCCTGCGCCCACACAAAGGCGACGCAGGGTCCAGTTTTACGAGAGGCGAATCCGCCCCTTCCCTGTCCCGACCGCTTTTGGATAGGCCGCTGCGAAACATTTGCAAGCGCATGAAATTCAAAACTGTCGGTTTTGTCCGACGGTCCGCGTTCACCCGGCTGGAATGGCAAACCGGCGCATTTCCAGATAGTCCGCCATGCATGTTTGCGCGACTTCCGCGTATTCCTCGGACAGTTCCGGCGCGCTCCCGGGAGGCGATCCGAAACCGGTCGACGCGTTGACCTTGTCGTACCAGTGCGCGCCCCAGACCCCGTCGCTCGGATGCGACCCTTCCACCCAGCTCAGCATTGCGGGATCCCATTCCAGTGCGAGCGCTTCGCACAGCTTGCGCAGCATCTGTTCCGGCGCTTGCAGGATGTCATCACTGTCAATCACGGGCGGCGGGGTCGCTTGCTTCGATGCAATCTGGCGGAAATACTCGAGTTGCCGGGCGACCCCCAAATGCTCGGGGCGGATGGCGCTACGCTTGTTCGCATAGCTGGCTGCGACGCGCCTCGGGTCGCGGATCAGGAAGGCGTGCCGTGCATCGGGAAAGTCGCCAATGCTCACCGGCCCTTCCATATGGTGCGACATGTGCTTCTGGTACCAGACGGGCGACCCGTCCGGACTAGGGCCGCGCATGGCTTCGGCCACGCGGTGCCAGTCACAATCCATTGCTGTAATCACCTGCCCCGCCATCGGCTGCGGGTCTCCGGTTTCACGCAAGTAGGCGCCATAGAACGGCTCGTCAGTCACACAGGTATCCGCCCGACTGGAAAAGCTGCGCATCATCGCCGTCGACAGGTTGCGTGGGCCGCTCCACATGCAGATGTGCACCGTCATTGGCAGTCGCGGTCCATCAGATCGCGGTAGTGGCCCTGCAGCCGCTCTACCATCGGGCCGCGCCCTTCGGTAAGCTTGCGGCCATCGACCTCTGTCACCGGCACCACGCCGGCGAATGTGCCGGTGACGAAAGCCTCGTCCGCGCCATAAACATCGGTCAGGGAGAAGTTCTTCTCGAACACCGGAATACCCTGCTCGCGGCAAATCGCGATCACGTTCGCCCGGGTAATCCCGCCAAGGCAGTAGTGCCCGGTCGAGGTCCATACCTCGCCCTTGCGCACGATGAAAAAGTGGGTCGAATTGCAGGTCGCAACAAACCCGTGCGGATCGAGCATCAGCGCCTCATCCGCGCCCGCCTGGGCCGCCTGGATGCAGGCGGTGATGCAGTTGAGCTTGGAATGCGAGTTGAGCTTCTGGTCCTGCACCGCCGGATCGCCCCGCCGCACGTGGACCGTGAAGAGGCGGATGCCGCGCTCGATAGTCGCAGGTAACGGGGCCTTGTATTCGGGGATGATCACGACGGTCGCGGGCGAGATCACTACACGCGGATCCTGATACGGGGTGGACCGAATACCCCGGGTGACCATCAGGCGGATATGGACGCCCTGCTCGCCGCGCATCGTGTTCCCATCGATCGTGTCGTCGAGCCGCTGCCGCATCGCATCGCGGGTCAGGCCGATGTCCATCGCGATCGCCTTGGCCCCTTCATAGAGTCGGTCGAGGTGCGCTTCGAGGAAGGCAATCCGCCCACGATGGACACGCAGCCCTTCCCACACCCCGTCACCCAGCATGAAACCGCTGTCGAACACGGAAACCGTCGCCTGCGCACGCGGCACGAGCGTGCCGTTGACGTTGATCAGGATTGTCTCGTTGCGCGGATCGGCAACGAATTCATGCGTACCCTGTGCCACTTCCGTCAGCGCCCCCGTTTCAGTATCTCGTCCATCTGTTCGCGCAGAACCGGGTCCCACTCCGACTGGAGTTCACGGACACGCGCGATCAGGGCTTCGTTCTCGTGATAGGGAATGTCGAGCCGATAGTGCTCGGCCACGGCCCGCATTGAACCGCGGTCCATCTCCTCGAATGCGTCGGCCATTGCCTGTGCATTCTGCCGGTCGATCCCGAGCGCCTCGTAAGCCGAGCG
>JAHDXX010000293.1 GCA_023384025.1 Sphingomonadaceae bacterium | reverse complement strand
CCTCTTGGCGACGCACAGTCGCGACAGCTCACTGCACTTCTACTGCATGGACTGGGCTCACCTGCGGGAGATCCTCGCCGGCCAGGCGGTCTTCGCCGAGTACAAGCAGCTGTGCGTGTGGGCCAAGACCAACGCCGGGATGGGCAGCCTGTACCGATCGCAGCACGAGCTGGTGCTGGTCTTCAAGCACGGGCGAGCCGCGCACATCAACAACATCCAGCTGGGATCCCAGGGCAAGGCCAACTTGACAGACGGGTCCCACGCCCGACCGATAGTATTCCCATTGATCAATTGACGGTGTCATGTCGGGGCTAGCCCATTCAATCTGAGCGTAGTTCTGCGCAAGCACAGACGAAACGGAAATCGCTGCGATCAGCGCGCACAGGAAAAATTGGGCGGCAAGTGATTAAAGGAACCTGACCAACGAGTATTTAACGCGATTCATCGTTTGATTCTCCGACTGGCGCCAGCTCTATTCCGATACTGATCAGCCGCCACCTGTCCGCTCTAATAATAGCCACCCTGTACATAGGGACCCTGTCGCGGTTGCAGATCACTTGACGGCAACGCCAGCGGATCGGCTGTACCGTTTGTGGCACGCCGCATCACCGCGGGCGTTGACCGTCGTCGTACGTAGCGCGGTTCTCGGCAGGTGGACGATGCGGTCGGTGTATGGGTCGGCGGTGCCGTCACCAGACGGATCTACGAGGGCGCGAAGACTACCGAGTCAGGCCCCGCGTTGGTCCAAACTGCCATGTCACGTGGGTTCCCCGCACCACCGCCCTGACCGCGTGACCGATACGGGCTGCAAGCACCGGGCGCCAGGGCACCAGCGAGAACCGCTGACCGTCATCAATCAGTGCAAACTGGCCACTCGCCAGCTGCAGCCGCTGTCGGCAAATACCAGCCGTGCTCATCCCGTGGCGTAGCGGTTTGTAAACCCGTCCTGCTGTGGCTGCCAGCTCGCCGCCAACCTGAGCCAGCTCACTATCCTGCAACGTCTTGAGTAGATCGCGGGCGATGACCAGCCGGGATCCGCGACGCTCGACCAGCCGCTGCTCGATCAGAAATTCGGTGCGGGCCTTCAGCGCTTGCCGCACCTCACCACCAAAACCCTGTACCGCAACGTCTGCATTGCCCGCAACCAGCTCGCGATCCAACCACGTGGCACCGATCGCTCGCACCTGCCGCTCGATCGGCCAGGCCGACTCCAGTTCTACGGTCATGCGACCGCCCCGCCGTTGGTCGAAGTGCTGCCCCTGCACCACGAGGTTGGTCGGCACCCGCCAGTTGCCATCGGGCAGCCGCTCGGTAATGCCGGCACGGCGCAACGCTTCCAGCCGCCGCACGTGTGCTGCCACGAACTCGCCCGGATCCTGCCCCGCCCGTCGCTCAGCACTGGCCATTGCGAGATGCTGGGAGGGCCGATAAATGCCATCGGTGGCCAGCGCCCGTATGCGTTGATCCGATGTGCGCGGACCAGTCCGCGGCGTCACCGAGACCACACTACCGAGCGGGAGGTCGTTCCCATCAACCGCTGGCGGCAGGCGCACAAAATGTGCCCGCCCGTCGACGCCATCCAGCACCAGATAGCGGTGGTCGTGATGTTCGTCACTCAGCCCTTTGGCGGCCACCCGTCCCGTTAGCGGCTGCGTCGCTATCGACGGATCAAATATCGCGTAAGCAACCGGCATGCTGCCAAGCGCACGCTGCATCGTGCGGATGATATCGCCCCGCTCACCCATCGCACGCAAGGTGTGCTCGGCTGTCGGCGCCAGCCGCCATGACCCGGGCTCAGCCGGATGCGCAAGCCCCAGACGCGTGAGCTGCTGCAGTCGCCCGACCAAGCGGGCGCGATGAGACCGATCCGTCGTCTCAGCGGCGATCTGGCTGAGACCCACCTGACCCTCGCGCGCCAAGCGATGCAGCTGGCGATCCAGACTCGTCCACCGCTCGGCAGTGACCTCACGGTCCAGCCCGGTCTGGATCTCCCGATCGGTGCGCGGCCCCAGCCACTCGGTAGCCAGTGCTGAAGCCCGCGCCCGTAGACCATGGCCGATGTAGTCGCGGGCAATGACGAGGTCTTGCCCGGTCTCATCCTTTCCCCGAATCACGATATGCGTGTGGGGGTTGTCCGTGTCCCAGTGGTCAACAGCCACCCAGTCGAGTCGAGTCGCCAGGTCCTGCTCGACGCGGCCCATCAGCCCGCGCGTATAGGCCTTGAGATCACCGAGTGATGTCGCCTCCTCCGGCGCCACGATGCACCGAAACTGATGACGATCGCCGCTGCAACGTTCAGCAAAAGCATCGGTGTCCGCATGGTCTGTGACCGCGCCGTAGGCTTGACCCGGTCCACCCTCAGGCGTCACGCCCGCCCGCTCGATGTAGCGCAGGTGCGCCTGCATCGCGGGCCGTCCACTGGCGCCCACTTTCACCAAACGGACTTTGATGGTGACCCGACGGCTGCGGGCTGCTTGCCGAGCAACCGCGAACCGCGATGCGACCACGCCCCGGCCGAAGTTGGCGCCAGGTGACTTTCTGGATCCGGATGCGAGCGCCAATGGCCCCGCCTTGCTCGCTGCAGTGAGCACGCGCTTCACAAAGCGGCTGGCGCGCGCCTTGCCACGGTCCTTGGGCGGGCGGGGTCGCAGCCGAAAGCGCTCGTCATCGCGCTCACTCATCGACCGACTCCAACGCAGGCAGGCGCAGCCCGGCGAACACGGCACGCGGGAACTGATGACGGGATCTCGGGTGGCCGCTT
>JAHDXX010000292.1 GCA_023384025.1 Sphingomonadaceae bacterium | reverse complement strand
GCGCCGACTTCCTGCCACACTTCGCGCGGGACGATGCCGTTCTTCTCGTGCTCGTCGAGGAACGGGGCGAGGTGCTGGCCGAACACCTTGCGCACGGTGTCGCGGAACATGTGATGTTCCTCGGTGTAGGCGAAGCGGCGGGACATATCGAGCATGGGACGGGTTCCTGTCAGGCGATGGTTCCGGCAGCGCGCAGGGCGCTGCATTCGTCGGGCGAAAGGCCGAGTGCGGCGAGCACCGTGTCGCTGTCGTTGCCCGGCATCGGGGCGGGCGCGGGCACGGCGGTTGCTGTGCCGGAATAGCGCGGCGCGGGCGCGGGTTGCAGGTCGCCGGCCACCTCGACGAAGGTGCCGCGCGCGACATTGTGCGGATGCGCAGCGGCCTCGCTCATGGTCAGCACCGGGGCGTAGCACACGTCGGTGTGCTCCATCAGCGCGTCCCACTCGGCGCGGGTCTTCGTCTTGAACAAGGCAGTGAGCTTGTCCTTGAGCGCGCCCCACTGGCTGCGATCATGCTGGGCATCGAACGCCTTGTCTTCCTCCAGCCCGGCGAGGCGGCGCAGTTCGGCATAGAACTGCGGCTCGATGCTGCCGATGGAGACGAACTTGCCGTCCGCCGTTTCATAGGTGTCGTAGAAATGCGCGCCGGTGTCGAGCATGTTGACGCCCAGTTCCTCCGACCACACGCCGACGTTCTTCATCCCGTGCATCATGCTCATCAGCACCGCGGTGCCGTCGGTCATGGCGCAGTCGATCACCTGACCCTCACCGCCTCGCGCGACGCTGAGCAGGGCATTGACCATGCCGAACGCGAGCATCATCCCGCCGCCGCCGAAGTCGCCAACCATGTTGATCGGCGGGGTCGGCTTGCCGCCTGCCCGACCGAAGTGGGCCAGCGCCCCGGCGAGCGCGATGTAGTTGATGTCATGCCCGGCATAGGGCGCGTAAGGCCCGGTCTGGCCCCACCCGGTCATCCGGCCGTAGACGAGCTTGGGATTGTCCTTGAGCAGTTCCTCCGGACCCAGCCCGAGCCGCTCCATCACCCCGGGGCGGAAACCCTCGATAATCCCGTCCGCACTGGCGGCAAGCTTGCGCGCGAGCGCCACGCCTTCGGCGGTCTTGAGGTCGATCGCGATCGACTTGCGCCCGCGCGCGAGCACGTCCTTGCTGGTAACCGGCTGCGAGCCGCCGCGCGAACCGCTGGCGCGGTCGATCCGGATCACTTCCGCGCCGTGGTCGGCCAGCATCATCCCGCAGAACGGGCCGGGGCCGATCCCGGCGAACTCGACAATGCGGATGCCGTCTAGGGGGCCAGAGCTGGTTTTGGCCATCCGCTTACTTGCCTGTCCAGTTGGGCTTGCGCTTCTCGGCGAAGGCAGCGGCGCCTTCGCGCGCATCGGCGCTCATGAACACCTGCGGCAGCAGCGCGCCCTGCTTCTCCCACATCTCGTCCTGCGACCAGCCGCCGGACTCGACCACGATCTGCTTCGACACGCGCACGGCAGTCGGGCCATTGGCGGTGATCGCGTTGGCGAGCTCGGTCGCGGCATCGAGCGCGGAGCCGTCGGTGACCCGGTTGACGAGCCCGAGCTGGTAGGCGCGTGCGCAATCGATGAAGTCGCCGGTCAGCGCCAGTTCCATCGCGATCTTGGGCGGAATCATGCGGGGCAGCTTCATCAGCCCGCCAGCCGCTGCGGCGAGGCCGCGCTTGGTTTCCGGAATGCCGAACTTGGCATCCTTGTGCGCGACAATCAGGTCGCAGCTGATCATCAGCTCCATGCCGCCGGCCAGCGCATAGCCTTCGACCGCGGCGATCAGTGGCTTGACCGGGCCTTTCTCGGTAATCCCGCCGAAGCCGCGCCCTTCGATGCTGGGCCGCTCGCCGCGCAGGAAACCCTTGAGGTCCATGCCGGAGCAAAACGTGCCGCCCGCGCCGGTCAGGATGCCGACCCGCAGCGAATCGTCCGAGTCGAGCCGGTCCACCGCCGCCGCGATGCCCTCGGCAGCCGCCTTGTTCATCGCGTTCTTGGCCTCGGGCCGGTTGATCGTGATGATCAGCACGCCGTCCCGCACTTCGGTCAGCAGTTCCTCGGACATCGCCTCACTCCCATTTTTGATTGCAACTGAGTTCTTGCCGTGTTGCTGGCCAAGGTTTACGGACACGTCAACTGCATTTTCGACAGGCGAGAGGATTGGATCATGGCCGAGGCATACATCATCGACGCAGTGCGCACCCCGCGCGGGATCGGCAAGCAGGGCAAGGGCGCGCTCGCGGCGCAGCACCCGCAGCACCTCGCCGCCACTGTGCTCAAGGCGATCAAGGACCGCAACAACCTCGACACCAAGACGGTCGACGACGTGATCTGGTCGGTCTCGACCCAGGACGGGATGCAGGCGGGCGACATGGGCCGGATGGCCTCGCTCGACGCAGGCTACGACATCACCAGCTCCGGCATGACGCTCGACCGGTTCTGCGGCGGCGGGATCACTTCGGTCAACCTCGCCGCGGCGCAGGTGATGAGCGGGATGGCCGACTGCGTGGTCGCAGGCGGGACCGAGATGATGAGCCTGACCGCGCAGATGGCCAAGGAGAAGATGCAGGCCGGATTGAAGCCGCCGATGATGGGCAGCTACAACGAGCGGCTGCAGAAGGTCCACCCGCAGAGCCACCAGGGCATCTGCGGCGATGCCATCGCCAGCATGGAAGGCTTCACCCGCGAGGAGCTCGACGAAGTCGGCTACCGCAGCCAGCAGCGCGCCGCC
>JAHDXX010000015.1:18824-24323 GCA_023384025.1 Sphingomonadaceae bacterium | reverse complement strand
CATGGTCACGATTGACTATGACGAGGAGGCCGGCGGCTGGCAGGACGGCGTCGTCGGCCCGCGCCAGCCGATCATGCTCGATCCGGCAGCGAGCGTGCTGCACTATGCGCAGGAAATCTTCGAAGGCCTCAAGGCCTATCGCCAGCCCGATGGCGGGATCGCGCTGTTCCGCCCGGAAGAAAACGCGCGCCGCTTCAACCGCAGCGCCGACCGGCTGGCCATGCCCAACATCCCCGAAGAGCTTTTCATCGCAGCGATCCGCCAGCTCCTCGCGGTCGACAAGGACTGGTTCCCCACGGTGGAGGGCGGCTCGCTCTACCTGCGCCCGTTCATGATCGCGACCGAGGCCTTCCTCGGCGTGCGCCCGGCGAAGAAGTACAAGTTCATGGTCATCGCCAGCCCGGCGGGCAACTATTTCAAGTCGGGCGCCAAGGCAGTGTCGATCTGGATTTCCGACTACACCCGCGCCGCCCCGGGCGGCACCGGCGCGGCGAAGTGCGGCGGCAACTATGCCGCGAGCCTCGTCCCGACCGGGCAGGCGTTCGCGCGCGGGCATGACCAGGTGCTGTTCCTCGACGCGGTCGAGCGCAAATGGATCGAGGAACTGGGCGGCATGAACCTGTTCTTCGTGTTCGATGACGGGCGCGTGGTCACCCCGCCGCTGACCGGCACGATCCTGCCCGGCGTGACCCGCAACAGCCTGATCACGCTGCTGCGCGAGGAAGGGCTCAACGTCAGCGAAGAACCCTACTCGATCGACCAGTGGCGCGCGGATGCAGCATCGGGACGTCTCGTCGAAGTCATGGCCTGCGGCACCGCCGCCGTCGTGACGGCGGTCGGCAAGGTCGCCGGGCCGGACGGCGAGTTCACTATCGGCGCGGGCGGCATCGGCCAGACCACCGCCAAGCTGCGCGAAAAGCTGGTCGGCATCCAGAAGGGCACCGTGGCCGATACGCACGGCTGGGTGATGCGGGTCTGACCGATATGGCGGGCGAGAGCCCCATCACCGTCGCCGCGCTCTATCATTTTGTGCGGTTCGAGGACCCGGCTGCCCTGCGCGGGCCACTGCTCGCGCTGTGCGAGCAGGTCGGCATCAAGGGCACGCTGCTGCTCGCGCGCGAGGGGATCAACGGGACGATTGCGGGCGGGGAGAACGCGATTGCGCAAGTGCTCGGGCACATTCGCGCCCTGCCCGGCTGCGGCGATCTCGAGGTCAAGTTCTCCCATGCCGAGGCAATCCCGTTCCACCGCATGAAAGTGCGGCTGAAGCGCGAGATCGTCACCATGGGCGAGCCCGATATCGACCCCACATTGAGCGTCGGACGCTATGTCGCGCCGGAGGACTGGAACGCGCTGATCGCCGACCCCGACACCGTGGTGATCGACACCCGCAACGACTACGAGGTCGCGATCGGCACCTTCGCCGGGGCGGTCGACCCGCAGACGCCGACGTTCCGCGATTTCCCCGAATGGTTCCGGGCCCACCGCGACGAACTGCTCGCCGGCAAGACAAAGGTCGCGATGTTCTGCACCGGCGGTATCCGGTGCGAGAAATCGACCAGTTTCCTGCGCGCCGAGGGGATCGACGAGGTCTATCACCTGAAGGGCGGGATTCTCAAATACCTCGAGCAAGTCCCTGAAAGCGAAAGCCTGTGGCAAGGCGAATGCTTCGTGTTCGACGAGCGCGTGGCGGTCGGCCATGGCCTTGCCCCGGGCACTCACACCCAGTGCCGCGCCTGCCGCCATCCGCTGTCGGAGGCCGACCGCGCCTCGCCCGACTATGTCGAGGGGATCAGCTGCCCGCACTGCATGGCCATGCGCAACGAGGCCGACCGCGCCCGCTACGCCGAGCGCCAGCGGCAGGAAGAACTCGCCCGCCAGCGCGGCGAGGCGCACGTCGGGGCGAAGTTTCCGCCACCCGGAGCATGACCGCGCTGCCGGTTCTCTACAGCTTCCGCCGCTGCCCCTATGCCATGCGGGCGCGGATGGCGCTGTGGATCAGCGGCACCGTGTGCGAGCTGCGCGAGGTCAAGCTCTCGGCCAAGCCGCCTGAAATGCTCGCAGCCTCGCCCAAGGGGACGGTCCCGGTGCTGGTGCTGCCCGATGGCGAAGTGATCGACGAGAGCCTCGCGATCATGCGCTGGGCGCTCGCCCGGCACGATCCCGAACACTGGCTTGCAGGCGATGATCACGCCTTGATCGACCTGATCGACGGCCCCTTCAAGCACCACCTTGACCGCTACAAGTACCCCGACCGCTACCAGCATGAGCCGGGGATCGATCGGATCGATCACCGCGGCGAATGCCTTGCGATTCTCAGCGATCTGAACTTCCGCCTGTCCGACCGCGCGCAATTGCTGGGCGAGCGGCGGTCGCTGACCGACATCGCGTTGCTCCCCTTTGTCCGCCAGTTCGCGAGCACGGACCGCCTGTGGTTCGACGCGCAGCCGATCCCCTATGTGCAGGACTGGCTGGAAGACCACCTCGCCTCGCCCTTGTTTCGGCAGTTATGGGCAAGTTCGCGCCGTGGAAGGCGGGCGATGCGCCGGTGCAGTTCGGGCCTTCGCCGCCCTAGCCCTCTCCCCCCTTCGGCTGGCTGGCTAAGCCAGCCGCTCAGGACATGCTTGCGGGAGAGGGTTGGGAGAGGGGACGGGAGCGCAGCTCCCGCTTGAAAGGCCGCAGCCCCCTCTCAACTGCGACTAGCGAGCAAGCTCGCAAGTCTTCGTATCTCTCCCACAAGGGGAGAGAAAAGGTTGTCCCCTTTCTCACCGTCGCCCCTGCGCAGGCAGGGGCCTATCCGGAGTCGATGGCGGGGAGGAACCTGCCCTGCCACGCACCCTAACTGCGTGCGGCAACCCCGGTGTAAAACCGAAAGCGTGATAGGCCCCTGCCTGCGCAGGGGCGACGGGCTCAAGGTATTGGAAGCGCGCACTCCCTCACCCCGGGCAGGTCGCGAGCGTCACCCGGAACGCGTCGATCAGCCAGCTTGCCGCCGGGCCGAGCCGCCGGTCGCGGCGCCACAGGGCATTGAGCGGATAGGTCGCGCCGGGCTTTTCCGGCAGGTCGAGCAGCACCAGCGCGCCGCTCGCCTGGTCATCGCGCACCATGTGGCGCGGCATGTTGCCCCAGCCGATCCCCTGCCGCAGCAGCTCGTGCTTGGCGCCGAGGTCCGCCAGCCGCCAGGTTTGCGGGCTGAGGACGGAGAACTCGCGCCCCTGCGACAGGCGGGAACGGTCGGTCAGCACCAGTTGCAGGTGGCGGCGGCTCTCGCCCGGAGGGATTTCGGGGCCGGCAAGCGGGTGCCCGGGCGCGGCCACCGGCACCAGCTCGACCGCACCGATCGTCTGCCGCTCGAGCTCGGGCAGGTCGATCAGCACCGGGCCGCCAATGGCGAGATCCGCCTCCCCGTCGAGCAGGCAGGCCGCGACCGCTCCCAGCGCCTCGACCTGCAGCCGCAGCGCGGTGGTCGGGAACATGACGCGGAAATCGCGCAGCACCCGCGCGGTCGCCTCGCCCGGCGCCATGACGTCGACCACCAGCGACAGCGTGCTTTCCAGCCCCGCGTGAAGCGAGCGGGCCTTCGCCATGAGCGCGTCAGCCGCATCGGCAACCGACCGCGCCTCGGCCAGCAGACCCTTGCCCGCCTCGGTCAGCACCGGGCGGCGCGAGCCCTCGCGTTCGAACAGGGTCACGCCTAGCTGCGCCTCGATCTGGGCAATGCCGTAGCTGACCGCCGACACCGCCCGCCCGCTGGCCCGTGCTGCACCCCCGAAGCTGCCGTGGTCGACCACCGCGAGGAACAGCCGCAACTGGTCGAGGCTTGGCTCGCCGAGCTTCATTGTTCGGATTTCCTGAACATCATGCGTGATTTTGTCTCACTTTTCGGATTGAACCGCAATGCCTAGTTCGGTGCCACACACTCCACAGGAGACATCCGATGATCGAACTTCGCCCCTTCACCACGCTTGGCGCTGCCAACCACGGCTGGCTCGACGCGCGGCACCATTTCTCGTTCGCCGGCTACCACGATCCCGCCCGGGTCCACTGGGGCGCGCTGCGGGTGTGGAACGACGATGTGATCGCCCCGAAGAGCGGCTTTCCCACCCACCCGCACAACGACATGGAAATCATCACCTATGTCCGCAGCGGCGCGATCACCCACCGCGACAGCATGGGCAATGAAGGCCGCACCGAAGCGGGCGACGTGCAGGTGATGAGCGCGGGCACCGGCGTGCAGCACTCCGAATTCAACCTGGAGGACGAGACCACCACGCTGTTCCAGATCTGGATCATCCCCGACCAGCGCGGCGGCACCCCAAGCTGGGGTGCGGCCAAGTTCCCCAAGGCCGACCGCTCGGGCGCGTTCGTCCCGCTCGCTAGCGGGGTCGCCAACGACGATGACGCCTTGCCCATCCGGGCCGACGCCCGCGTGCTTGGCGCAACGCTGAAGGCGGGTGAATCAACCACCTATGTCCCGCGCGAGCCGGGGCGCCACCTCTACCTCGTCCCCGCCACCGGCAAGGTCCGGGTGGAGGATGTCGAAGCAAACGCCCGCGACGGGGTGGCGATCACCGCCTTGCCGCATGTGACCATTACCGCGATCGAGGACAGCGAACTCGTCCTCGTCGATGCCGCCTGAGCGGTTTCGGATCAGAATTCACCGTCGCCCCTGCGAAGGCAGGGGCCCATCTGAGCTCAAGGTTATCTGGATCCCTGCCTTCGCAGGGATGACGATAGTCTGCAGACTATTTCCGAGGAGAACTGCCATGACTGACCGCACCACCAATCCTGCCATCCTCCCGCTGATCCGCGAACGCTGGAGCCCGCGCAGCTTCGATGCCAGCGCGATGCCGCAGGCCGATCTCGGAGTGCTGCTGGAGGCGGCGGGCCTTGCCCCCTCGGCCTACAACATCCAGCCGTGGACCTACCTCTATGCCCACCGCGAGGATGCGAACTGGGAGCGGTTCCTGTCGCTGCTGGTCGAGTTCAACCAGGGCTGGGCGAAGCAGGCCTCGGTGCTGCTGTTCGCGGTGTCGAAGACCACCATGGGCCAGGGCGATCAGGCCTCGCCCAGCCACAGCCACTCCTTCGACGCCGGGGCCGCGTGGCAGAACCTTGCGCTGCAGGCGGCGCACATGGGCTATGCCGCGCACGGGATGACGGGGGTGGACTTCGCCCGCGCCACTGCCGAGCTGGCCGTGCCCGATGACCACCGCGTCGAAGCCGCGATCGCGGTCGGCCGCCCTGCCCCGGCCGATCGCCTGCCCGAGTTCCTGCGTGACAAGGAAGTCGTCTCCGGTCGCAAGCCGGTAGCCGAGATCATGCGGGCGGGTGGTTTCGGGTAAATCCCGCTTCACTTGATCCTCCCCCTTCCGGGGGAGGTGGCCCGCTGCAAGCGGGTCGGAGGGGGCGGTGCCCTGCCGGTGGTGTCGCGGGCCGCCCCCCCGCGCAACCCGCCCGCCCCACACCCCCCCCGCGGGGCGTGCTGTGGGCGGGGCG